>JAGQHH010000687.1 GCA_020431945.1 Cyanobacteria bacterium HKST-UBA02
TCCGGACTGAAACCGGTGCCGGAGAGCACCAGGCGGGCACCGCCCCGGGTCTTGTCGGGGTTGAGGGCGGCGATTTTCGGAAGGGTGGCGCCTTCGAGATTGAGAGAAAGGACGGCGCCTTTCTGACCTTTTCCTTCGATGACCAGGGTGTTGGTGCCTTCCTTGACCAGGTCCGTGAGCTCGAGACGGATGATCTGTCTTTGCACCGGATCCTCATCCAGAAGGAGATCGCCGATGGGCTCTTCGTTTCGATCCATGGACGCGACATCCACATCGCCGCAGAGGAAGACTCGCAACCAGGTGAATCCCGGGCTGTCTCCAAAACCGTTATGAATCACCACTACCATATGTCTTTTGACATCGCCGGGTGCGAGATTGAAACGCATGCTGAATCGTTCGATGCGCTTCGAGCTTGCTCGAAATGGACCGGCAGAGGAGATGTCCTCTACCTGAGCAGCCCGAGCCATCGTGGGGCTCAATAGAGCAGCAATCACCACGCAAAGGGGGACGATCTTCAGCGCCTTCGCCAGATAAGCCATCCGGTGCCCGATCAGAACTCGGCGACCAGACCGAAACTGGCGATGAGGATAATGCAGGCGAAATAGAAAATAAAGAACCAGGTCCAGCGCCAGATGATATCTACTTCTGTAAGTTCCGGTGGTTTGGTGGGAGGCATTTCTTTTCCTCTTTACTCGTCTGTTTTATCGTCTTTCTTGGAAGATTCGTCGCCATTGCCTTCGGCTTTGGATTCGGCTTTTTCTTCCGATTTCTTCTCGTCGGACTTCTTCTCATCCAAATTCTTCTTGTCCGACTTCTTATCGTCCTTCTTCGCTTCAGTCTTCTTGTCGGACTTCTCAGCCGATTCGGACTCCTCAGCCGGCTTGGCTTCGGCTTTCTCAGCCGGTTTGGCCTCGGCTTTGGCTGCCGGCTTGGCCGGTGCCTTGGCTGCAGGCTTGGCAGGATCTCCGAGCTGTGTCAGATAATCCTGAAAATCCTTGGCTTCGCTCAGGAAACGATCTTTCTGGGGACGAGCCAGCCAGAGGGCGAGGATGCGTCTGCGATCGGCTTTCTTGAGACCGGGGGGGCGCAATCCCAGAAGGCGGTCCCTGATCATCTTGTTGCCTTCACGGTAATAGCAATCGCCAATCTGGCAGCCGCATACGATCACACCGTCGGCTCCGGAGCTGAGCGCTGCTTCCACCATCAGGGGCTGGATCATGCCACTGCAGGGGAATTTCACTACCTTCACCCCGGGCTGGCTCGCGAGGTTGCCGTTCTCCCCGGTTTCGGAGCTGAGATCGGCAGCACGTTCGCAGATCAATGTTATTACCGTCTTTACTTCACCCATTTTCGATTACCTGATCTCCATTGACTCTTTGAAAAGGCGAACTATGCTTCCACCAGTTGTTTGATTCTGGCGGTCACCTCGGCATCTTCCATGTTCGGAAGATCGATAGCGTCGAAAGCGCAGGCGCCGACACAGACACCACATCCGGAGCAGCGGAAGGGCTTGACCGTAGCCAGGAGCTTGAAGCGCGATCCGGCGGGAGCCGGCACCATCTCGATGGCCTGGTAGGGACAATCCAGCGAGCAGAGGCGGCAGCCGACACATTTGTCGTTTACCACTTCCGCCGCTTCGACAGGCTTGGAGCCGTAGAGCATCGGTAGCGGCACCAGGCAGAGACCGCCAAAGATGATCAGCATCCAGAACCAGTAGCCCACCGGTCCGGAGGCAGCCATGATCTGATAGGGCCACAGGAAGAAGAGGTCCACGTCCATCATGGTGGGGGTGGCGTTGAGGTCGGCCATTTTGGTGGCAGTGATCGGCACCAGATAGACCACCGCGAAAACAATCGCCATGAGGATGTAATTCAGGGCCGGAGGCGGCGTGATCACCGGTCTGGTCATCCGTACATAGTGGATCCAGAGGGCGAAGAGCAGCGAGAAGGACAGACCT
Source organism: Cyanobacteria bacterium HKST-UBA02 (assembly GCA_020431945.1). The sequence continues at coordinate 1,958 of JAGQHH010000687.1, forward strand.
ATATGAATGAAGAGATAGTTCGACAGGGTCAGGTTCGTGATCGTGCGACCGTTCATGAACCAGTGCTTGAGGGACTCGCCGATGACCGGCACCGATTCGAATGCCGACACCGTCATTCTGGTGAGGAGCAGGGAGCGCTCATCCCAGATCAGGTAATAGCCGGTCTGACCGATGAAGAGAACCATGATCAGGAGCACGATGCCCGAGATCCACTGTACCCAGCGATACTGTCTGAATCTGTCGGTGAACCACACCCGCACAGCGTGCAGGACGATTGCGACCACCATGGCGTCTCCGGCATAGCGGTGCACGCCGCGGATGACGGCACCGAATGGAATGTTATTGGTGATGTAGTCCACCGAGGTGAAGGCGTTGACGAGGTTCAGAGAAGAGTAGGCGTTGTCGACGGTGGGGACGTAGTAAGCGAACAGAAGAAGCCCGCTGAGGAAGAGGATATACATGATGAACTGAGGCAGGGCACCATGATAGTAAAAGGGGTTGTATTTGCTTTTAACAACCTTGTTTGTCAGGTCTTCTACGCCAAGGAAGAAGGCATTGAATATATTCGTTTTCCCCATGCTCAGTTCCCCGTTCTCCCCTCTTTTGCTTCTAACTCTTTACTGATAACTTCTTTCAAGGCTTACTTCTTTTCCGGAATAATCGTCTTCTCGACCTCATCCTCGCTGCCGAGGGTCATCACTGCCAGGCCACCGGCGGTGAGGGCCAGTCCGAACATCAGAGCGTAGACATATTCACCCAGAGGTCCTTCTGCTTTTTTCTCGGTGAGCGGCTTGGCCAGTCCTTCACGCTGCGCATTGAAAGACTCCACCAGGTGGTTGGCCTGACCTTCCATCTTGAGGAGCTGGATAGTATGAGGCAATTCCACCTTGTTGCCGCTCTCCGATTCGGCGGTGGGCATATGGAGCTCGCCCCAGAGCATGCCCAGGCAGCCGACCACGCAGACGCCTGCAAAAACCAAAGCTATAACCACTCTCAATTGACTCACCGCTTGCTCCTACTTGTTCCTATTTGCTCCGCCGCTTCTCGAGATACGAGCTGATTCCCTCGAAAAGAGCGATTCTTTTCCGCAGGGTGCCTTTGGATTTCTCCTCGAAATAAATCCAGTAAGCATGAACACCGACAAAAAGCAGAGTGGTGACGGTTCCCAGAACCAGGATCCCGACACTGCCTGCGGTGAGGGCGTGATTGACCTGCCGCCAGCCTTCGAAGAACCAGGAAAGAGCGATTACGGCACAGGTGAAGACCGCCAGCTTGTAAGCGAACTTCACCTTGACCACCCGAGGCGGAGCGGCATCGTGAGAATGCAATTCGCATTCCTTGCCGCCTCCGTTCTTTTTGATGGTCATAACCTGATTCATCTTGCTGTGTGCCTGTTGTCCCTTACTTGTCCGCTGCCTTGGGATCCGGCTTGCCGTCCCCGCCCTTGGCCCAGACGAATACATAAATGGCATAAACAGTGGTGAGCAGACCACCGATCATCCACCACCAGTCCACATGGGGAACTTCGAGAGGATAGCTGCCTTCCACGCCTTTGGTGAGACGGTCGGTGAGGGTGACATAGTCGAAGGCCCACTTATTGGAGATCATGAAGTCCATCATGCCGTCGTACTGTGCATGGGTATCCGGCGTGAAAGTGGGAATCATCTTGAAGATGAAATCGAAAGCAGTGCCATTCGCCTTGAGCTGATTGATCTGGTTGACGATTTCGGCGCCACCGTCCACTTTGGGCGCCCACCTTGCCGTTACCGCGTCGACGAAATCGACGTTATAAGGCATCTGCGCACCCTTGGGAACGACTTTCCTGATCAGCTCCTCGAGCTGCGTTCCGGAGCCGCCCATGAAAGGCCGCATCATGCCGTATATGGCACCATGACCCAGGGGCGAAAGGAACATCTCGGTTTGAGCCATGTAGTAGTACACCCAGGCCCAGAAGGTCTGCATGCCACCTACCACCGCAAGGATCGCGGCAGGCATGGCCAGTTTCGGTCTTGCCTTGGCATCGGCTCCATTCATGAGGATCCAGAGCTGCCAGACGATACCCAGATCCACGGTGAGGTAGAGGAAAGCTCTCCACCAGGGCGGATCGTTGTGGATATTGGCGATGTTGGCGATGATCAGGAGAGAGAAGACGATCCAGCTGACACCACCCATGATGGTGGTCATCAGGATGAAAGGCCGTTTCATGATGTTCTTCTCGGCACCGGTCACCCAGGAGTCGATGAAGGGCAGGAGCACCACGGTAATCGGAATGACCAGGGTGATCTCGGTTGCCACCACCGGCTCGAGATATTTATACATCTGATAGAGACCGAGGAAGTACCAGTCCGAGAG
>JAGQHH010000688.1 GCA_020431945.1 Cyanobacteria bacterium HKST-UBA02
TTCCCGGGTCATGCCAGGAAAGTGATGAGCGCCCTCTGGGGGCTCGGGCAGCTGATGTTCACCAAATTCGCCATCATCCTGGACGCTGACGTGGATGTGCAGAACCTTTCGGAAGTCGCCTTGCATGTTTTTGGAAATACCGACCCCAAGCGGGATATGATGTTTGCCGAAGGACCTCTGGATATTCTCGACCATGCCTCCCCGCTTCTCGGATATGGCTCCAAAGTCGGTATCGACGCTACCAGAAAGTGGGAAGCGGAAGGCTTCCACAGACCCTGGCCGGATCCCATCGTCATGTCCCGGGAAATCGAAGAGCTGGTGGATAGCAAATGGAGCCAGTACGGATTTGGTGCAGGAGCAGGAGCGGGAGCTGGATCAAGATCAGGAACCGATTCACGTGGCAAACCTGCGACAAACCGGCGCTGAGCTCCCCGGCGAAATCTCGAGGGTTCTTATCTCTCCGGTCTTGCTCTTTCTGGCTCTTCTTCTGATGGGAAGCAGCCTGTGCCTCGAATCGGCACGAGCAGCTGATTCCAAGAAAACATCAGCCGGTGCTACGGCGCAGCGTTTCAAGGAAGCCGAAAAGCTTGCTGCCGCGAGCCGCAATCAGGATTGCCTGAAAGCCCTGAACAGCCTAATCTCTTCGTCCCCTGGTTTTGCTCCTGCTTATGTCTTGCGAGGCTGGCAGCTTCTCATCCTGAACAAGCCGGACCAGTCCATGCAGGACTATAATCGAGCGATCAAGCTCGATCCTGGCAATGCCGGTGCTTTTAAAGCCCGGGGTTTCCTCAATCGCCAGCTCAAACAATTCGAGCAGTCCCGTCTCGATCTCGAGAAAGCCGCCCGCCTCTCCCCCGGAGATGCCGAGATCAATTATCTGCACGGAATCACCTGTCTGCTTCAGGGTCTGCATAATCAAGCCATCAAGGACTTCAGCGAAAGCATTAAGAAGGCCCCGGACCATCCTTATGTGGCCAGCGCCTATTACTGGCGAGGCCGGGCCCGACAGATGATGGAAAAGGACAAGGAGGCGGTGGCCGATTTCACCCGGTGCATGGAAAAGGATCCGGGATCGGGCATGAGCAATTCCCGTTCAAACAAACCGCCTTCCAATCTGGACATGCTCTATGGCACCAGCACCAAACGGAGCAAGCTCGGTCTTCTCGAGCGGGGCATCTCTTATAACAAGCTCGGTCGGTTTAAAGAAGCCGAAAAGGATTTCGATGCGGTGCTCGCCGCCAGCCCCGACGACGTCCTGATTATCGAGGAGCGGGGCAATGCCCGCCTGCGCCAGGGGAAATACCGGGAAGCCACCCTCGATTTCAACAAAGCCATTCTCAAGGGCACTCCTTCCACCGAGCTCTATTACAAGATGGGACTGACTAACTTCTGTGCCGGAAAATACAGACGTTCGGCCATCTCTTTCGATGCCTGGTTCGAGCGTAACGGCTTCAACGAAAAAGGCTCGGCCCTGGCTCTGCTCCTCACCTGGACGTCCCATAACCGTCTCAAAGACTCGAAAGCCATGGCGGACCTGCTGAAGAAAGCTTCTGCCGCCCGCTCGAATCCCGCCACTACCGGTGTCCTGAATCTTTTGAAGAGCGGTAAGAGCAGGGCAGCCAGCAAAAACGATCAGTCCCTGGCCCGGCTGCAAATAGCCCTGAATGAGGTTGGAAAGAAGGGTAAAGAGGCACAGGCGCGCAGTCAACTGAACTGGATCGTGAAGAATGCCGGTGTGCTGAGTGACGAATATTCCGTTGCCGAGGCGGAGCTCAAAAGGCTTGAGACACCTCCGGCGAAAGCGCGGGGCTGACAGATCGGGAAAGGCCCTGGTTTTCAAGAGGAAGTTTTTTATCTTAGAGCGTTGAATCTCCGGCGAACCGGGCATAACACTTTTACGAACCCAATTGTTCGCCTGCCATAGGTCTCGCGCAAGCGGGTTTCAGTCTGTACTTCGTATAAAACAAGAGCGTGCGTCATGAGAGTGTTGAAGCGCATAGTTGGACTTTTCATGCTTATGTTACTGGTGACCGGAATGGTCTACCAGCCGGCACAAGGTCACAGAGCCCAGCCCCAGCAGCTGTACCACGAAGCCTGGGAGCTCGTGAAGCACAATTATTTCGATGCCAGCTATAACGGCGTCAACTGGAAAGAGCTCGAGCACAAGTACGACAGCCGGATCAATTCGGTCGAGGACGCTCACAAATACATCAAAGTGATGCTCAAGACTCTCAACGATCCTTACACCAGATTCCTCGATCCTGTGGCCTTCAAAGACGAGAACGATGCAATCGACGCCAAGATCGTCGGTATCGGTATAAATCTGGTAAGCAAAGACAAAAAGCTCAAGATCACCAAGACCATCGAAGACGGTCCCGCTGAAAAAGCTGGTGTCAAACCCGGCGACGAGATCGTCATGATCGACCATCAGAGCTCCGTAGGTATTACCCCCGAGCAAGCTGCCGAGCGCATCCGCGGTCAGAAAGGCGAGCCCGTTCACCTCGCCCTGAGACGCCCGGAAGGAGTCAAGCATGTAACCATCGTGCGTGACGAAGTGAGAATCCGTGCAGTGAGCTCCAGAATGCAGCCTAATAATATCGGCTACATCCAGATCAACACCTTCATCTCGAACGACGCTGCTCGCGAGTTCAAGACCGCCCTTCTCAATCTCAGCAAAGCCGACGGTCTGGTTATCGACCTGCGCGAGAATCCGGGCGGACTCCTGAGCAATGCCCTGGACATAGCCGACATGCTTCTCGAATCGGGACCCATCGTCAGCACCATCAGCCGTCGCGGCCGCCATACTGATATCGCCTCCGGTGCCCCCCTCACTCACCAGCCCATCGTGGTCCTGGTGGACGAGGACAGCGCCAGCGCCAGTGAAATCCTGGCAGGCGCCCTGCAGGACAACGACCGGGCGATCCTCGTCGGCACCAAGACTTACGGAAAAGGTCTCGTTCAGGAAATCAACAAACTCGGCGATGCCGCCGTCCACATCACCGTCTCCCGCTACCTCACCCCCAGCGGTGCCGACATCAACAAAATCGGTGTGAAGCCCAATATCACCGTGGCTAAAAAAGACGAGCAACTCCCTTCGGCTCTTTCCTACCTCAAAGAAAAAATCGCCTCGAGCAAGCGCCCCCTGCGCACCAGCAGCCTGGTCATCAGCCACTAAAAGTTGACATTATAGAAATAGATGTCAATATAACATAAGATACCTTTAAGGTTAGAGATACAGGTAGAACTATGGCTGCTTTCAAGAGATTGGTCCTGACCGCGATGGCTCTCTGCCTGGTACCTTCCCAAGCCTCGGCACAGGTTCGCTCCGAAGACGCCTTCACCCAGGCATCCGGTCAGTCAGACTGGATCACTCCCGGCGGCTCAAGCTCCGGTTCAAGTTCCGGCTCCGATTCCAATCCGGTTTCCAGCCCTGTTTCCAGTCCAGGTCAGTCCGGCTGGATCACTCCCGGCTCCAGCTCCGGTTCCAGTTCTCCGGCTTCCAACTCGGTTTCCAGCCCGGTTTCCAGCCCAGGTCAATCCGGCTGGATCACTCCCGGCTCCAGCTCCGGTTCCAGTTCTCCGGCTTCCAACTCGATCTCCAGCAGTCCGGCTGCCAGCCCAGGTCAATCCGGCTGGATCACTCCCGGCTCCGGCTCCGGTTCTAGTTCTGGCTCCGGCTCCGGCTCGATCTCCAGCAGTCCGGCTGCCAGCCCAGGTCAATCAGGATGGATAACTCCGGGTAGCAGCACGGCTCAAACCAAGGCGCCCCTTCTCGGAGAAGTTCTCAAACAAGAGCAGGGGATGTCGGCTACGAATATGATGCAGGGCATGGGTATGCAACCGGCGATGGGTATGCAACCGGGCATGAGTATGCAGGGCATGGGCATGCAACCGGCTATGGGCATGCAGGGCATGGGTATGCAACCGGCTATGGGTATGCAGGGCATGGGCATGCAACCGGGCATGG
>JAGQHH010000689.1 GCA_020431945.1 Cyanobacteria bacterium HKST-UBA02
AGGGTCGCTCTTATAGAGCGCTTCCCACTGGGTCATCTGCGCCTGGCTCACCGCCGGCTCGCTTTCATCGCCCTCGTTACCACCACCCGGCTCCAGGGCCCGGCGGATGATCGAGCAGCAACGGGCATGGGCGTATTGTATATAGAAAGCCGGATTCTCCTTGCTGGTTTGCTTCGCCAGCTCCAGGTCGAAGTTGATGGGATTCTGGGGATTGGACTCGGCCAGATAATAGCGCACGGCATCGACCCCTACTTCTTCCATGACCTCGTCCAGGGTGACGACAGTGCCCCGGCGTTTGGACATACGCACTATCTTGCCGTCCCGGTTGAGATTGACGATCTGGGTGAGGATTACCTCGAGCCTGGCCGGGTCCTGTCCCAGGGCTTTGATGACCGCTTTCAGACCGGGGACCTGACCGTGGTGATCGGCACCCCAGATATTGATCATCAGGTCGTAGCCCCGCTCGAATTTGTCGAGATGGTAGGCTGCATCGCCGGCAAGATAGGTATAGGAGCCAGTGCTCTTGCGCAGTACCCGGTCTCTTTCATCCCCGAGCTCTTTAGCTTTGAGCCAGAGCGCGCCTTCAGACTCATACGTATAGCTGGAGCTGGTGAGCTTTTCGATGGCTTTCTCGAGCTTGCCGCTCTTGTGCAGGGTTTTTTCCGAGAACCACCGGTCGAATCGGACACGCAGCCGCTCCAGGAGATCCTCGTGCTCTTTGCGGATGATCTCTTTGATAATCTCGCCTGTCTTAGCCGTGGCCGCCTCGGCGTCCAGAGAGAGCAAGCCGTCTTTTTCCTCGGCGATGATCCGGTCCACATAGTGAGCGATGGAGTCTTCCGGGTAGCCTGATTCCGGGTATTCGACGGCTCTGCCAAGCTTTCTCTGGTAGCAGGCCCAGGCACAGTTGGCCAGCTGGGCTATCTGCTCGCCGGCATCGTTGACCAGGAACTCCTGCTCGACACGATAACCGGCAAAGTCGAAGAGATTGGCCAGGCAGCTTCCCAGGACGGCTCCCCGTCCGTGACCTATATGAAGGTCGCCGGTGGGGTTGGCGGATACATACTCGATATTGACGTGCTTGTTCTTGCCTAAATCAAGCCTGCCGAAATCGTCTCCTTTTTCATGGATCTCTTTGAGTGCCTCACAGAGCCAGCTCTTGCCGAGCTGGAAATTGATGAATCCCGGATTGGCCACCTCCAGTCTGGCGATGCCATTTTTGCCGTGCTCCTTTTCTATGTATTCGGCCAGGACACCGGCGATCTTTATCGGTGGCGCTTTGAGATGGCGGGCCAGTTTGAGAGCGACACCACAGGCGAGGTCACCATGCTCTTGAAGCTTGGGCACTTCGATGACGATAGGCTCGGGGCAGGCGCCTTCGGCCTTGATGGCGCCGTCACCGGCAGCCTGATTGTAAGCCTCTTCGACGATTCCTCTTAGCCTGTTCTTGATCATTTATTGACACCGCTTTTGACACCGCACAATTGATTCACTATCGCCTCGGCAAAATCCCCGGCGGCTTCCGGACCATTGGCCGTGATAATTCTTCCGTCTCTGACCACAGGCTCGCTCACCAGGGTCGCGCCGCCATCGGCGAGAGCCTTCACCGACTCGGGCATCTCCCAGACTGTCGCCTTTTTCCCCTGGAGCACACCGGCATTAGCGAGAACGGCACCGGAGAGGCAGATGGATGCCACCACCTTCCCTTCTTCCAGGGACTGGCGAAGAAGGGCATGCAGGTCGGTATCGTGCCAGAGATGCTCGGGGGAGCCCATGCCGCCGACAACGACGATCGCATCCGGTTTCATGGCAGCCAGGTCTTTGATCAGGACGTCCGGCGTGGCGGAGCCTCCGAGCATGCCCTTCGAGACCGAAAGGCTCTTGCTGGCCACCACTGTCCGGGCGCCTTCAGACTCCAGCCGGGCTTTCGGGGTGAAGAGCTCCTCGTCCCTGAACTGATCGGCAGCGATTACCAGGGCGACATTGATTCCAGTCAGTTTTTTTTCCGACATAATCCACTTCCTCCGCGAGGACGCCTGAAGTACAGTGGACCATATTACTATGCTTACTTCTGATCGGGGCTGAAGATATTCTGCATGTTGCGCAGGAGTTTCTGCCAGCGAATCGGAATCTGATCCTGCTCGCGGCCGCCGCCTCTTCCCTGACGTTTCTGCAATTCATCCCGGATGAGGATCTGGAGCTTCTCTTTCTGAGCGTCGTTGAGAATCTCTTTTTTCTTGGTCCAGATGCTGATGGCGAAGCTCTTGAGCTCGCTATTCTCTTTGTCGATCTTCTGCTGCAACATAATCAGCTCGGTCGGATCGGAGTTGGGGCTGGCCATGAGCTTTTTGAGCTGCTGCTGCTTCTCCTGGATCTTGGGATGCATCTTCTGGTAAGTGTCGAACCATTGCTGATCCAGTTGCTGGATCTTGAGGCTCTGGTCGTTGCTGAGGTCGAGCTTTTCATAGTCGATATTGCAGTGTCCGCAGGGGGCGTCACCCTCGGCCCGGGCCGGACCCTGGACCAGGGCGAAGACGACGGTGCTGAGAATCAGCGCCATCATCAGCCTCACAGTCGTCTTCTTGCTATTGCTCATAGATCACTGCCTCGGCAAAACTACCAGGCTCCTCAAAACTCGATTCTATCAAGTAGGCTTCTGCCGAAACAGGCTTGAAACTCCCATCATCAGGCATACACAGCCATAGTGCCACAGTGGCGAAGAGTCCGATAACGGCAGCTGCGGCAGCCGCTACCACGGTGAAACGCGGTCTGGCTTGCTTGGGCTTGCTGGGGGTGGCTGCCGCCTTGGGGCGGAAGGGAACCACCTGCATGCGATTCTTTATTTGAGGCCAGAGGTCGAAGTCTTCAGGGATATCCGGCTGGTAGTTGGTCCTGATGAAATCGCCGACGCTCGTTAGACCGTCGAAATTCGTCCGGCAATTGATACAGTCCACCAGGTGCTGGGTGATGGCACGATGACGGGCGCCGGGCACTTCCTGATCTATATAAGGAGAGAGCTCGCCGACGATAATCTCGCAGTCGGCGGTGAGTCTGATTTTGACGGCTTCCCAGACATCGGTATCGACATCCTCGGGCAGCTCCAGCCCCTTGGAGAGAAGCTGGTTGGTGCGATTGAGCAATTTGAACTGGTCCAGGCAGTCAGCGCAATCGTTCAGATGCTGCTTGACCCCTTCCTGGGCTGCCGGGGGCAGCTCACCGTCGAGATAGGCGGAGAGGTCTTCTTTCATGACCTCGCAAATCGAAGCTATTTCATCCTTGACGGCGTCCCAGAGGTCCGGCATGTCGGTCTGGTCCGGTTCGCTCTCGTCCTTGAGAAAGGCGCTCAGGCTCTTCAGGGTCTCGAAGCGGGAGGCGCAGTCCTTGCACTCGGTGAGATGGCTCTCGAGAGCAGTCTTCTCCTCGCCCTTGAGCTCGTTGTCGAGCAGAGCGGATAAATCTTCCTGAAAATCGGAACAAGTCCTTACCATTAGCCGGAAACCTCACTGGCTGATTCGGCGCTTTCGTTTTCAAGGTAAGGTTTGAGCAACTCTTGCAATTTCGTCCGAGCACGAGCTATCCGTGACTTGACGGTACCCATTTCGGTCTTGGTTATTACTGCAATTTCCTCGTAGCTCAACCCTTCCACTTCTCTCAAGACGATGGCGGTTCGAAACTGTTCCGGCAATTTCAACATTGCTTGTCTTATTACTGTAGAAAGTTCTTGATTGAGCATATTTTCATCCGGCACCTCCGACTCGTCGGGGATATCCCGGGTGCTGCCGCCGTCGGACTCCTCGTCGTCCAGAGAGTCGTCCATGGAGACCGTGGGGAGTTTGCGGGGGCGTTTACGAAGCTCGTCGTAAAAAATATTAGTGACTATCTGAGTCAGCCAGGACCGGAAAGAGTTCGGGTTTCTCAGGTTGGTTATGGACTTCCAGACCCTGATGAAGACTTCCTGTGCCAGGTCCGAGGTGTCCTGCCAGTCCGGGGCGAGCTGGTACAAGAGGGCATAGACCGTCTTCTGATGCCTCTTTACTAGCTCTTCAAAAGCAGCCGGCTCGCGCTTCTGGCAGGCTATAACCAGGTCGCGGTCGCTTTTTTGAGAGTATGCCGTTGCCATGAAATACCTTTATACTAGATGATTGGGCGTTTAACCTTGCTTCAGTTTAATTCACATGCGGATAGAAATGGTAGCATTGCCGACTGTTCAAAACTATCCTGGCATGCCCGGTCTCGGTGAGCCTTCTAAATATTCCGGGCGGCAAGTAGTTATAGAAAGGCAGTTTTTCGAGGTAATTATCCGTGTCCAGCCGATATCTTTTTACATCCGAATCCGTTACTGAAGGACATCCGGACAAAGTCTGCGATCAGATCTCCGATGCAGTGCTGGATGCCATCCTCAGCCAGGACGAGTCTGCTCGAGTTGCCTGCGAATGTGCCGTTTCCACCGGTCTGGTGCTGATGACCGGCGAGATCACCACCACTGCCAACGTCAACTACCAGGACATCGCCCGCAAGGTTATCGAAGATATCGGTTATGTGGACGACAAGGGCGGCGGTTTCGACGCTCACTCCTGCGCAGTTCTCACCGCTATCAACAAGCAGTCTCCGGACATCGCCGGGGGCGTCTTCTCGGCCCTGGAGACCCGGGGCAAGGAGAATGTCGATAAGACCGACCTCATCGGTGCCGGCGACCAGGGCATGATGT
>JAGQHH010000690.1 GCA_020431945.1 Cyanobacteria bacterium HKST-UBA02
CCAACCGTCCGGAGATCCTCGATCCGGCTCTTCTGAGAGCCGGACGATTCGACCGGCAGGTCCTGGTCGACCGACCGGACAAAGTCGGTCGCAAAGCCATTCTCGAAATACATATGCACGGACTGACCAGGGCCGACGACATCGATGTGGACGCCATCGCCGCCATGACTCCGGGCTTCACCGGGGCGGATCTGGCTAATCTCGTGAACGAGGCCACGCTCCTGGCTGCCCGCCGCAATGCCGAGGCTGTCACCAGAGAAGATTTCGATCAGGCTATCGAGCGGATCATCGCCGGTCTGGAGAAGAAGAACCGGGTCCTGAATCCCGAGGAGAGAAAGGTAGTGGCCTATCATGAGATGGGTCATGCCCTTGTATCCATGACCCTGCCGGGCTCCGAGTCGGTACAGAAAGTATCGATCATTCCCCGCGGTATCGGTGCTCTCGGCTATACTCTCCAGCGCCCCACCGAGGATCGTTTCCTGATGTCCAAACAGGAGCTCCTGGACAAGATGGCAGTGCTCATGGGTGGTCGTGCTGCTGAATCCCTGATCTTCAAAGACGTCTCCACCGGGGCTGCGGATGACTTCGTGAAAGCTACCGCCCTGGCTCGCAATATGGTGGCCCGCTACGGTATGAACAGTGAGCTGGGTATGGTCGCCTACGAAGAGGAAGGCTCTCTCTTTCTCGATCAACCGGACAGTTATCACTATCCCGGCGCTCGTATGAGCGAGGAGACCGCCCGGGAAATCGATCTGGCGGTGAGAGAGCTGGTGGGCAGGGCTTTCGAGAGAGCGACCGGAATTCTGAAAGACAAAGTAGCGGCGCTCCATCAGGGGGCTGAGCTGCTCCTGGAAAAAGAGACCCTTCAGAAAGAGGAGCTCGAGGAAATATTCGCTTCTAAAAAAGGATCAGTCATCCGGCTGACGAAATTTGATCCACCGGCCTCTAGTCTGGTAGAGATCGAGTCAGAAACGGAGTGAGACCATGAAAGTGATTCTTGCGATGGACCATTCGGACTGCGCCGACGCAGCCCTGAAAGCAGTCTTGGAGCGGCAATGGACCGCCGCTGACGAGATCACCATCGTCACGGTACTGGACCTCTTCGAGGTCCTGCCTTCTTTCAGTTTCGATCGAGAGAAAGCATTCGCCGACGCCCGCAGTCTTGTCGAGGCCGATGCTGAAAAACTTCGCCAGGCATTTCCGGAGACCCTTGTAAATACTGAACTCCTGGAAGGCTACCCGCATGTCAAGCTGGCAGAGCTGGCCCGGGAGACCGGTGCTGACTGCGTCTATCTCGGGGCACACGGACGTCGGGCTTTCAGCCAGCTTCTGCTTGGCAGCGTGGCCAACTCGATGCTTTTCCATGCACCCTGCTCGGTGAACATCATCAAGACTACCGATCTGGCAAGCGGCGGCCGATACAAGCATGTTCTCATCGCCGTGGACGATTCGGAGCACTCCCGGGCTTCCATGGATCAGATTCTCGAGATGCAATGGCCGGACGACGTCACTTTCCATGTCATAAACGTTCTCGAGAATCCTGTTTATTTGACCAAACAGGAGATCGAGGAGCGCACAGCCAGACTGGCGGAGAAAGCCGAGAAAATGCTCTCTGAATATTGCTCTTCTTTAGGAAAGCGTTTCGGCGAAGGTAGATGCCATTTCGAGCTCATGCACGGTCATCCTCGGGAGCAGATCTTGAACAAAGCCAGGCAGCTACCAGCCGGTCTCATAGTGCTCGGATCCCATGGTCGTGATTTCGTCGAGACCATGGTCCTGGGTTCGGTCTCCCAGGCTGTCGCCCTGCAGGCTCCGTGCTCGGTGGCGATTATGCGCAAGAGATCGGAAGTGTCAGGGGGATCGGAAGAGTCTTCCAGAAAGACCGAGAAGGCCCTTCAGAAATCGTCCTAAAGGCTGGTAGGCTGATTTTTGTGAATCGGGGTTTACATTTAGAAGTCTTCAAAACGCCCGTATAACGGGCGTTTTCAGCTATTTCACTAAGTTCATGATAATCCTATACCTTCGGATGAGGAAATATGTCCCGGGCAGGAGGACAATTTCTGGCAATCCTGGCTTTACCGGAAGTCGACTCAAATATGGAAGCTCTCAATCTAATACCGTCATACCAGCCAATTCCGCTACCGGCACCGGTATGGCTGCTACAGCTATTGCTGGTCTTAGGATTCTTTCTCCATGCAGTCCCGATGAATGTGGTCCTGGGTGGAGGTTTCATTTCGGCCGCCTGTCTCTATGCCGGACGCGAGGACAGGCAGAGCAAGGTCTACCGCATGGGCAAGGCCCTGGCCACATCGCTGCCGCTGTTCATATCCTTCGCCATCACCCAGGGTATCGTTCCCCTGCTCTTCCTGCAGCTCCTCTACGGTCCGATGTTCTATACCTCGTCGGTCTTGATGGCAGTCCCCTGGCTGGCGGTGATCGGTCTTCTCATCGTCGCTTATTACATGTCTTACTGGACCATCTACAAATATCTCAAACCCAAGAGTACTGAGGCTCCTGATCGCTCCGCAATGGCACCGGTGGTGCTCCTGGTGATGGCACTGATTTTTCTCGGCGTCGCCTATCTCTTCGTCACCAATATGACTCTCATGCTTCATCCTGAGCGCTGGATGGATCTGTACAGAGCCAATGCACACGGAATGAATCTTCCGGGAATGGATCTTTCGACCATCGCTCGCTTCAGCCATTTCGTCCTGGCCGGCTTCGCAGTCACCGGGCTCGCCATCGGCTGCTTCGGTCTGGGCATCAATACCCGGGATGAGGACTTCTCTTCCTGGCTCATAAAGAAGGGCTCGACGATCTATCTAATCGTAACCCTGGTGCAGATCTTCGTAGGCGCCTGGTTCCTCGTAAGTCTGCCCAAAGAATTCATGCTCAATTTCATGGGTAAAGAGATAATCGGCACGGCATCCTTCGGAGCCTCCATGCTCTTCATGGTGCTATCTCTGGTCGGAACCGGGCTCTCATCGACGAACGCCTCGCCCAGAGCTTTCACCGGCGGTCTGGTGACTGCCCTTCTCACCGTTCTTTCCATGGTGGTGATGCGCCACCAGCTCAGGATATATCATCTCGATCCATTCATTCATCCGGAGACTCTGCCGGTGAGCACACAGTGGGATCTGCTCATTGTTTTCATCATCTCGGCGGTATTGCTCATCGCTTATCTGACCTGGCTCGGTTCTCTGGTCTGGAAAGCCAACATGAAACGGGAGACGGCATCATGACCGACCGCGATACGAAGAAAGAGACCAATGGCAACGGCAATGGTCACCTGGAACTGCCTCCTCTCTCCCGCAACGCTTTCATGAAGTCCTGCTTTTTCGGAGTCGCCGGAGCCTGGAGCGTCATGGCAGCTTACCCCGTATGCCGCTATCTCTGCCCGGCCGAGACCGAAGACGAAAAAGTAGTGGTGGAATCGGTGACAGTCTGCAAAGAGAGCGAGCTACCCCCGGGCAGCGGCCGCAATTTCAAATTCGGTCACAAGCCGGCTCTGGTCACCCATACAGAAGACGGACAGCTCCATGCTTTCATCGCCATCTGCAGCCACCTGGGATGCACCGTTCAATTCAACACTGAAAAAGATCTGATCTGGTGCGCCTGTCATGGCGGTGCTTACGATCCTTCTACCGGCAAGAATGTCGCCGGCCCGCCGCCCAAGCCCCTGGATCCGCTCAAAGTAGCGGTGGTGGACGGTAGTATCGTCGTGTCGAGAACCTAGGAGCTTGGATTGATGCAGGTTAAAGAATGGTTCGATCAGAGACTGCACCTCGATGAGCTGAAAGAGCTCGCCGAGAAGAAGGAAGTGCCAATGCACAAGCACTCCTTCTGGTATTACATGGGCGGTATCACTCTCATGTATATCGCCATCCAGGTCGTCACCGGCATATTGCTGATGGTTTATTATGTGCCGGCTCTCGACTCGGCCCATGCCAGCATCCTCAAGATCAACTCCCAGGTGGAGTTCGGATGGTTCATCAGGTCCCTGCACAGCTGGGGCGCCAACCTGATGATCTTTTTCGTCATCCTCCATATGTTCAGCACTTATTTCATGAAGGCTTATCGCAAGCCCCGGGAGCTCACCTGGCTCTCCGGCATGATTCTCCTGGTGCTGGCACTGGCTTTCGGCTTCACCGGCTACCTGCTTCCCTGGGACGAAGTGTCCTTCTTCGCCACCAAGATCGGTCTCGATATAGCCGGCAAGATGCCGGTGGTGGGCGAAATGATCGCTTATATCCTGAGAGGCGGCTCGGAGATCGGTCAGGAGACCCTTTCGCGATTCTTCGTCATCCATGTCTCGGTCCTGCCTCTACTGCTGGTCATGCTTGCCGGCGCCCATGTGCTCATGGTGCAGATGCACGGT
This sequence comes from Cyanobacteria bacterium HKST-UBA02, assembly GCA_020431945.1. The sequence goes on from JAGQHH010000690.1 coordinate 4,379, forward strand.
ATGTCCACTCCCGCCGATGTGGACAAGGAGACGATGAAGAAAGAAAAGTTCTTCCCCAACTTCCTGATGAAAGACTTGCTTGTCTGGGTGCTGGCGTTCAACGGCCTGGCAGTGGTGGTCACTCTCTTCCCCTGGGGTCTGGGTCCGGAAGCTGATCCATACGCCGCCGCTCCCATGGGCATCAAGCCCGAGTGGTATTTCCTGGCGCCATTCCAGTTTCTCAAACTGATCCCGCCTCAAATAGGTCCCATAGAAGGCGAGCTTTTCGGGATCTTCCTGATGATGGCGGTCGGTCTGGTGATTCTTCTCGTGCCCTTCTGGGACCGCGGTGACTCCGAGTCGCGCAGCAAGACCGCCACCGTCGTCGGTATTGTCACGCTAATAGCCGCAGTATTTCTGACGATCTGGGGAGCAATGTCATGAACTATCCACTATGGGAAGTGCCGATCTT
>JAGQHH010000691.1 GCA_020431945.1 Cyanobacteria bacterium HKST-UBA02
GACAAAGGCATAAAGACCTTCCTTATATATAGATGGGTGGAGGGCCGCGCAATAAAACGCACTATTGGCCGGTATCCTGATTTTTCCATCGAACAAGCACGCCTTGAAGCCAAAGAGATGAACGTACTTTTGGCTAAAGGTAAGGATCCTAAGAAGGAACGAAAAGCGCATACCAAGGAGATCACACTAGGCGAACTGTTCAACCACTATCTTGAAAAGTACGCCCAGGACAGGTGTGAAACCGCCTCAGACATGGTCAAAAACTTCGAGAGATACTTCGGCGACTGGTACCAACGAAACGTCTCAAGCATATCAAGACTAGAGGTCCAAAACCGCATAAACCAGCTAGGGAAGGACGGTCACCCTCACAGAGCAAATCGTGCCCATGACTCCCTTCGTGCTGTCTTCCAATGGGGAATCAAGAAAGGAATATGCCAAATAGACAACCCGGCAAGAGGCATTGATCGCTTCAAAACCCAGTCCAGAGAACGGTTTATAAAACCGGAAGAACTGTTCCGTTTCTTCAAAGCCTTAAACGAGGTTAACAATACAGAAATTAGAGACTACATCAAAATGAGTCTCCTAACAGGAGCCCGCCAGAAGAATGTTCTGGCTATGAGATGGGACGAGATCGACTTCGACCTAGGAACATGGAGAATACCTAGAACCAAAAATGGTGACTCCCAAACTGTTCCGCTAACAAGCTACGCCCTTGATCTCCTGCATGAACGCAAGGAAACAAGCAGAGGCTCCTGGGTGTTCCCGGGTAAAGTGCCAGGCGATCATCTGAAAGAACCAAAGGCTACCTGGAGGAAGATCGTGCGAGAGGCCGAGCTCGAGGATCTAAGAATCCATGACCTCAGACGAACACTGGGAAGCTATATGGCGATGGGAAATCAGAGTCTTCAGATCATCGGCATGGCCCTGGGGCATAAGTCGCACACCTCCACTCAGATCTACGCGAGGCTGGCCAACGATCCAGTTCGGCAAGCTATGGAGCAGGCGCAGGCAGAAATGCTTTCAGTTGCCGGTCTGATTGGTCAGGATGCTGAAGTGACTGATGTGGAGATTGTAGAGGTGGCCATTGTAGAATCGAGCGATGAATCAGAGCACGGTAGAAAATGAGCAAGAAGATAGAAATCCGGAGGTGCATCTATTGCAGGGAACACAGAATTTTCTCACGCAAGAAAGTGGACAGCCAATTCACTACCGAACATGTGCTGCACCGCGCTCTAGCTAGCTTTGATAATAATTTGACCCTTGTAGGAGCGGTGTGCAAGGACTGTAACTCCTATTTCGGAAATACTGTTGATCGAATTCTAACCAGAGGAACATACGAGGCAGTCGAGCGCTTCAGAACAGGGCTAAAACCATTGGAAGAATTCAAGGATTTCGCAGAACTCAACATAGCCTTTACCACGAAGAGCCCTAAACCAGAGCTAGATGGCGCACCAGTAAGGTTAGTAGTAGACGGTGACTCTATAAAATTCAGCTTCAAACCTCACGTCGCATTCGAACAAAAGCACAAAAGGGAGTGGATCAGGTTCTCTGGCAGCGAGCTAAGGAAAAAAAACCTGCCTGATAGTAAAATGTTAACAGGCAGGTGGCAAATTCTTTGCGACTCAGAGGAAGAACAGGAATTAATAGTTTCTTTGGCGAGGCAGGCAGGAAGAGACTTGACACCCACAGGAACACTAATACCAGGAGAAATTCCTGTATATGCTGAATACACGGTCGATACTCCAGTAAAACGTGCCCTGGCGAAGATAGCTTATAACTATTTCGCTCACATGATGTATGCCAGGCAGATCCCCGAATTTATGTTCGCCGATCATCTTGAAAGTGCAAGAGAATTTATTCGTTGCGGCAAGATTGGAGAGTATGAAATCGTATTACCAAAGTCAGAGCCCATTTTAGGATTTGATACGGAAAGCTTGCGACAGACAAATGGCCATCTAGTGAGTGTTGAACTATTGAGCGAACAAGGACGGTGGCAGATAGTCGGGGCAGTGAGCCTCTTCAATCATCTTGATTGGAAGGTACGATTAGCTACAGAATACTCTGGGATTCATGTTCCCATAAGCCGAGGCCATCATTGGAATATTGATGAAAAGACTTGTTCAGAAATGACAGGACTGAAAAGTAATTGGACGCTTAATGTGTGGCATTAATCTCATCCCAGTAATTTCTCCCAACTATGACTGAAGAAGACGCGACAACTCAAGTCATTACATCCACAAGTGTACCGCGAGGATATTTCTCGGTCGCATTCTCATCACTCATGTCAATTCAGTTGCCACTCTATGACTCAGAGGGAAATTTGGGAGCCCTATCGTTCCTAAATAAGAGCTTGTCACCAACACAAAGCATTGTTGCCTTTAATCCAGAAGACTTTGCTGAAGTCGAGGCGCTACTACTTGATGAACCGTCTGTTGGCATTTCTATCATTCTAAGTTCGCTAGAGCTTACTAAATACGACGATCCTCGGAAAAAGGCCAAAGACCTTCTAAAACTTGCGGAACTCTATGAAAGGCAAGACGACCTGAATTCTTCCGTCCAGGCATTGGTGGATGCCAGGGAAGAGGTAATCAAAGCAGACATAAAAACAAGTGCAATCTCTCTCCGCATAGCTGAAGTTCTGTTTCATGCCGGTAACTTTGACCGGAGTGCCTCAGAGTCTCGTAAATATCTTGAGGTTGCGACAGAATATCGACTTGAAGCCCATGTTTTGGCGGCAAGAGCATTATTTGAATTAGGGGAATTCGGGGAAACAATCGTACATGCACGCAGTGCGCTGGATCTCCTAAGTTCAGATCCCTCACCGGCCACAAATAAGCTACATTGGATTTATGACCTATTGATCTTGTCCTATTT
>JAGQHH010000692.1 GCA_020431945.1 Cyanobacteria bacterium HKST-UBA02
ATATGCCTGTGAGGACATAAAAAATTCAAAAAACTTGACCACACAGTCATATGGCAGATGTGTTGGTCCGCTGGACTTTGATTCTACTGTCTACCTGGAAGGGCTCCTTGTTCCGGCACCGGCGACAGTCCCACCATCCGTCTTTGACAAAGTCCTGATAGAGACCATGCGGGTCGGGGGAAAGCATAGTCAGGGCGTCTCCCCGGTGGCAGATGGGGCAAGTTGGGTTGAGGACTGCTTTCACTTCTTTGTGTAGTGCGACTGCGGCATCGCGGTTTCCGGTCCATGTATAGAGCCTGTCCAGCCGGTCGCGCAAGAGGGCTACGGAAACGCTATTGTCGCCTTCCCGCGCAATGTATTCGTCAATGAGCCGACGGCATTGCGCCTGTGCCTTCAGGCACTTCCTGTTCCACTCCGGGTCTTTCTGGTAGTCATAAGAGTCCTCATAAGTGTTCTCGTGGGAGCTCTCGCGGGATCGGCCATCTGCGTCACTCACCGCCGTAATCGTCCAGGTCTTGTCGCTTGCGATCTCAACTTCTGTAGGTTTTTTTGCTTCTTCTACATGGTAGGTCCTGTAGATATCCTCATAAAGCTGACCTTCTGCGGCAGCCAGATCGGTAATTCGCTGATCCGGTCCTGCGATCTGCCGTGAGTGTTGCCAGCAAAAGCCTGCTGTGCAAAGCACAATAACTAGATGAAATCCGACTGTAGTCAGGTTCAGTCGACTTGATTCAAATGCCATGGTCGGTCGGTCTAGCCCCCGCTTACCGAATCATGTATATCATTGTACTTGGAGTGTCGCCTTGTCGCTTAGAGCGTTCCCTCTTCAATGGAAGAAACAGACGATTGGCGCGAGTGACGAGGTAAGCATTATCGATTGAAGAAAGGGCCTGAGCGTTATGGTTGTCTATATTTGGAAGTCCAGCGACGATTGCCATTTGCAGCCTTCGGAGATTCGCAGAAGAATTGACGAGGGTGAGAACCTGGACTTTCTAGCTCCTCTTGATGTGAATGAATTCGCCGATGTGGCTGCCCGTTTCTTTAAACCGAAGTATCTTCCTGACCTGGAAGGCAACAGCCTGGTCTGGAAGGGAGATAACTGTAAAGATGTTCTCGAGGTATCGGAGCGCTACGCAAAATTTGTTGGTGAATCAACAGTGTATTCCTCTGGCAAAGTTTGCACGGCAGTGGATATGCCATTCCTTGCCGGTAGCTTGGGTTGCAGGGTTTTCTTTACCTGGCCAAAAGACTATCTAATGAGGAGACCGCTTGGTTCTGCGGTTCGTGAGCGAATAGAATTGCAGCTCGTCGAAGGGCTCGACTCTGAAGAACTATCATGCCAGCAGGTTCCGCTTACCGAGGCTCGCAGGGTCGAGGCTGACTTCTGTATAGCTACCTTGAAACTCAAGTCAGAAGGTATAGAAGCTAGATTCGGTATCGTTTTCGAAGATGGATTAAACGACCTCGGATTTTTCAAAGTTGCGGCTCTGCGAATAAACGAATCTATGGTCTGGTTGTTTGACTATTCGAATCCAGATATGGACCTTGCAATAGGAGTCTTAAAGTCCTGCGAGGGAAGAGGGGATGTCCTCGATTCACTCTTAACGGCGCTGGGCCTTTCGACTGCCGATCTGTCCTGGATTAATGATGAGGTAGAGCTTGCCGCTCACGAGGTGTGGCGGCAGGATGACAATGGCAATGAGTTCCTGGTCGAAACATTGCCTTGTAGAGCTGATGCTCTATCCCGGGTCCGTATGTTTACCGAGCGCGGACATAAGCAACTCTACTGGGCTAGTCCCGCCGGGGCGTCATAGGTTGCCTCTACTCATGGAAGTAGGCCCATTTCCCGATCGGCTCGATAACGCCTCCTGATCGATGCAGATACTTCTCAGACGGTTGATAGAAGAATTCATCGAAGTTGCCGAGCCTGCTGGAGCAGGGAATTACAAGCTCCCAGGCATCTTCGCCTGGGCCTGCGATCAGTTCAAACTCAATGTGGCGATATATTCCCATATTCGTTGTCGGCGGGCTGGCGAGATATTCGGGGACCAGTTGTCTGAGATTCCCTGGAAGGTGCCCTCTGTCTTTCTCATACTTATTGATGGCTACGATCACTGGATCTAATCTCTCTGCAAGATCCACAAACGCGCACATTCTAATGTGATTCCCCAGGTTCAGACCGAAGGTGGTGACAGCTACGATAGGCACGAGCAGGAATGAGTAGGCGAGGCAAGAGCGCTTCGATTCAAATAGCAAGCCGATGATAACCAGGGGAGGATTCAAGAACCCGAAGCCCAAGATGACTGCAAGTCCTACCCAGAGGGGATCTAAAATGGCTAGACTGCTAAGCGGTGGCGGGGCTACCACCAGGTAGGAGGAAATCACGATTAGACATATAGTAATTGATGAGAGCACGGCGAATGTAGACAAAATCCGTCTCTTAGCGGTAAGCGCGACCATACAAGCGAAGGTGCTGAGCAGTGTCACGCAGATGGTTAGACCCAGCGGACTTCGCCAGCATAGACCAAGGAGCGTGAACCCTGTGACCAGCAGCAAGCCAGTATTTGTCATTCCTGGACGAGCTTCGAACATGGCGATGGATGACGGATCCCTTTTCACCGACCTGGTATTCTCCAGTTGGCGCGGAATTTCCAGGGCCCGTCGCTCCACATCTCGCCTGAATCGAATGCTGGAAATGAAGGATCATGTACGTAGATGAATTCTGCGTTTGCGTTCGGGTCGGTCACTATGAGCTTCCAGGAATCGTGGTCCGCTCGAAGATAATAGTCTGGCAGGATTCCTACTCCGGTAGAAGGCAGCGTCTTCAAGTATTCTGGTACGAGATCCTCGAGTTTTTCTGGAAGCTCGTGGTGGTCTCTTATGTATGCGTCCACGCCGGCTACAAGAGGTTGGAGCCTTGCCGCGATGTTGTAGCAAGCTCGCGACTGAATCGCGCTTCCGCACATGGATGTGAAGGCGAGATACAAGCCGCTGACTAAGGCGAGACCCGCAATATTCATCCATTGCTTGTTGTTCTTGTAGTCGAATTCGGACAAGAGAAGTCCAACAAAGAAGACCAGGGTTGTCACAGCTGTCATTACCATAATTAGAAAGCCGTATACGTATATGCTGAATGAGCTTCCCCAGGGTGCTGGTGCCACAAGCGAGTACTTTGCGACCACGATGATGCTATATGTGATGGCAATGAAGTAGGCGAAGCGAGTAGTGATTCGATCTTTGCTTCTCATGGATAATCTTGTAGCGCCGAGCAATGTGATTGTGACGTAAGCGAAGCAGAGCCCGGCTGGCGATTGCCAGGCCAGTCCGGTAAGCGCGACGGCTACGCTGAGCAGGACGCCGGAGGACGCGAAGCTGAATCGGTCTGCTTTCATAGCTCTACTCATGGAAGTAAGCCCATTTGCCGATTCGCTCGACGGCGCCGCCGCCGCGTTCCGAATAAGTCTCGGTCGGGAGATAGTAGTATTCATCCGCGTTGCAAAAGCCTGTAGAGCAGGGGACGGTAAGTTGCCACCGATTGTCTATCAGAAAGTCACTTTCTATCCGATATTGGCGATAGGCTCCCATGTTTGTCGATGGTAGGCTCTCGAGGTACTTCGGCACGAGCGCGTCGAGCGTTGGCGGTGGTTCCGAGTTGTCTTTCTCATATTGCTTGATGGCGACAATCACAGGCTGCAGGCGGTCTGATAGTTGAAGGAAAGCGCATGACCTGACATTTCTAGGTGCTACTGAAGCGAATATGCACATCGCTGCAAAGACCAAAGCAACGCGTGAATTGCTCAGGTTTCCCGTCTTGAATTTCGAAAACCGTTCCGTGAAGAAGAGATAGGGTATCGCGAAAACCGAGGTCACCACGAACGGGACGACCAGGAATGCTTCAACGTCAATGGCAAGCGCTGTACCAATCGGAGCTGGAGCTATGGATATGTATTCTGCGACGGCGGTGATTATTCCAATAAATGATACGATCGCGACATATTGAGTGACTGTCCAATTTTTTGTCTTGATTATCGAAACGAGGGGGGCGGTCGTGAAAACGATGACCCAGGCGGCAGTAAGCCCCAGGGGGTTCTTCCATGCCAGACCCAGGAGCGCCAGCCCGGCGGTGAACAATATGCCTGTAGACGCAAGACCGAGTGTTTTGCTTTTCATGGTCTTTACTCGGAATGTGGTTCTAAACATATACCCGGAGGAGGCATTGGACCTGGCGAGGACCCCTGCTAGACGTGGCTTTACTTAACAATCGATCGGTTATCTGTCGGGGCGAAGCTCCGTGTTTCGTGGTGGTAGCACGATTGAGCCGGGGGCGGGAGGCGGAGCATAATCTTTAAGTCGCCTTTCGGCGGGCTTTACTGGAGCGCACGGAGAATCCGGTATATTGGTCAGATGACACTGGAGACAAAGAGCGGCTCGACGGTGACCGGCAAATTCGCCGGCAGGATGCGCCTGTCCGTTACCAATGTCTTCGTGTCCATCAATGCGCTCTACTTCGCGGCGATGATCGCTTTGGATGGCTGGTCGGCGTTGTATGAGCCGTCGGAGAACACCCTCATCGAGCTGGGCGCCAACTTCGCGCCCCTGACTGCAGGGGGTGAGCCCTGGCGGCTTCTCACCTGCGCTTTTCTGCATTCGGGCAGCCTGCATTTCCTGGTCAATATGTATGTGCTCTTCGTGCTCGGTCACGACGTGGAAGAGGACATCGGGTGGTGGCGGTACCTTCTTCTCTATCTCGCTCTCGCTATCTTCGCATCGGTGACCAGCCTGGGCTTCACCGACATCGGCGCGGTTTGTGTCGGTGCTTCCGGTGCCGTATGCGGGCTGCTCGGTTTTGCCACCGGGCGCATCGGCGATAACGAAGGGCTGCCCATGAAGGACATCATCAAGCGCCGCCTTCTGATTCTGATCTTCTTTATCGCAATATTGCTATATCAGAGCTTCCTGATGCCGTACATAGATAATGCCGCCCACCTCGGAGGGCTTTTCGCCGGAGTGGCTGCGGGGGTAACCTATGGGCTGGCGCGGC
>JAGQHH010000693.1 GCA_020431945.1 Cyanobacteria bacterium HKST-UBA02
CCTCGTGTTCCTCTCAACTGCTAGTAACACAAGAATTAGACTCAATTGGGCGATCAAGATAAGACTGGCGGCTATAGTGGCCCCAAGGGCAAGGACGTAGCCTTTTCGCTCCAGATCAGCTGTCCTTGCTGCTGCCAACCTTTGACTCTTGATTCGATGAAACTCGTTAATGGCCTTTAAAGGGTCTACATCGCTCTTCTCAGCCAAACTCACTGTAGCAGCCAATTCGTTTAAGTACTCCGTGGTCTCATCTGGTGAGAGTTCCGCGACCCAGGACTTTAGAACAGTAAGGTTACTTGTACCTCCGATGTACTTTTGGACCACAAATGGAATCTTCAACTTAGCTTTTGGATTAACATCGAGCCCTTCAGACTCCGTTGTCGAAGATGTGCCCTCTGACTTTTCGATCTTCAAGGACGAGATCACTTCGTTGGCGGTAACCGCTCCAGTGGAACTACCAAACAGCGGATAAATCGCCAATGCTCCTGCTATGATTCCGAAGAGGAGAATGAAAATTAGCCCAAGGGCCAAAACCCTTGTTAGCCGAAATAAGACTGAGCGCTCGAAACCATCGAAGAAATTTATTCCCAAATCATTTCACCTTGACAATAGCTTAACAAATTGGACCTAGTATATTCGATGTTCACTATTGCCAAGCCACAGATTGCTGATGAGTATCTTTGTGGACTGGATATCCAAGTGCGCTAAGACCATATTTCTATCAGAAGTGATGAAATATTAGTTCTGGCCGCAGACCATCTTCCCCCTTCACAATAAGGTGTCTCTCCGACAAACCAGCCCACTCTTTGTCCTTGCTCGAGATCTTGTCTGCGTTTGTGATCCCGATTTTCCATACATTATCGTTGCAACCATAGCTTTCCACGGCTCTTTCGAGGTCTGTACGCAGTTCTGGAGTCTTGTCTTTGCTGCTCACATGCTTGCATTGAATCAGACCGATGACTTCGCCATCGGTGCTCTCGATAATCATGTCTGCTCCCCCATCCCATGAAGCAGGAGTTCGCCGTACGCGATAGCCTTGAAGCGGAGCTATGTTCTCGAGCTTTCTTAAGACCAGGTCTTGATAGTCTCTGCCGGACAAAATGTAGCTATCTTTAAGGCTGGTTCTCGATGGTGTTCCGACATTGAAGCTGTTTCGAATCATTTCGGATTGAATTTCATCTGTTTCAGGGAGGGAGATAAGAGTTTGGTCCCTTAACTTTCGCTTGTTCTCCAGAATATTGTGAAGGAGCTCATCGAAGCAGCGCTCAGAGATCTCAGGATGAATAGCAAGAGGATAATGAATGTAAACTGGGAGATTCTGACCGATTCTATAAACTCTGTCTGTCGCCTGATCTTCTACTGCTGGATTCCACCATCTCGTCAAATGAATAACGTGATTGGCTGCAGTCAAAGTGAGTCCAACGCCTCCAGCTTTGGGAGAAAGAAGCATGACATCGAAGACTCCCTGTGTGCTTTGGAATTCATCAACTCTCTTTTGTCTGGCACCAGAGCTTACCTCGCCATTTATGACCATGGGCAAGGATTTTAGTGAATAGCGTCTTTGAATGATGGCAGGGAGGAAATCTGGTCTATGCCAGTCTGTATATTCAACGAATATCAGTGCCTTTTCCTTTTCCTTGTTGATCTGATCGAGTATTCTGAAGCAGGCTTTTAGCCGTCCGGATGCATCAATAAAGTCCTGATCTGTCCAGTGCCTATCTTCTCTCTTGTAGTCCGGGTGCAAGGAGCACGCGCGGAGCTTCTGAAGAGCCTCTAGCATTGCTCCTTTTTTGCTGCCATCAGCACTTTGTACTTCCTCTATTACCCGTCCATAAGCCCTTGTTTGGACCTCAGGCATTAGCTCCTTATAAACCTTAAGGTGCTTGTCCGGCAGTCCTTGAAGGCGCTCGCTCTTCATTCTTCGAATCATGAATGCGGGAGCATTCTTAGATGCAAGAGCCAATCCATCCTGAAGCTCTTTCGTTCGTTGGGCAGCTACATCGGCTCCTTCAATAATCGCCTTTTCGTATCTTGTGCTGAACTCTTTGATGGATCCGAGCATTCCAGGCTGAAGAATATCGGCAATAGCCCATAAGTCGCTGAGTCTGTTTTCGATAGGTGTTCCAGTCATTCCTATCCAGAAATCAACCTTAAGGCTGCACGCTGCGCTGTAGTTTTGAGTGCCTGGATTCTTGAGCTTTTGAGCTTCGTCCAGGACAGCACAGGAGAATGTCACTGGACTGAAGCTAGTCTGGTACTTCGTAACCGTCTCATATGTCGTCAGAACAACTCCCGCATTTCGCAAACGTCCGACATCGAGGGCATTGCCGACTCTAAGTTCTCGAATACCAGGTCCATATATTCGAACCATCGGACCAAGGTCCCTGATTAAATGCCGCTCAATTTCCGCTTCCCAGTTCTTTAGTAGACCAGTAGGCGCGATTATCAAAACTGGTTCTTCCGGAACCTCGCCTCTTTCTATACCTTCTCGAAGCCAGGAAAGAAACATTATTGACTGAAATGTCTTTCCAAGACCCATGTCATCTGCAAGCAGCACCCCCCTTGAGCCGGCCTTGTAATGATCAGTAAGCCATTCAAAGGCTTCTATCTGGTGACCTTTAGGTTCGCTCCTTAGGCTGTCTGGTAACCCAGAATTTGAAGGGATAAGTCTTCTCGGCACTCTATGAACGAGAAACTCAACCGCCTCTAAATTGTCCTTAACCAGCATTACCGAGACGGAAGGATTCCCATCTTCACGCGTCTTCTTCTTTTCTTTTGGCGGCTGGTAGTTGCTTGGCTTAACAGGCAGCTCCGGAAAAATTTCATTTAGTGCTGCTATCGTT
>JAGQHH010000694.1 GCA_020431945.1 Cyanobacteria bacterium HKST-UBA02
TGGGTGCCACGCCGAAAGCGATCGAGGACGGCATTCCCGACGATGCCTACAAACCGATCGCCGGAGATACCAAGGAAGCAGCTACTTGGATGAAGAAGCTCAATCAGGCCGCCCGCGCCGGGCAGGACAGCTTCGACTTCAGTCGCGCCGAACCCTGGGACCGCCTCGGAAACCTGCCCGCCGCACTGGCTCAACTTGAAACCCTGGCTGACGACACCTCGGAAGCCGTGGCGGAAAAGGAAAAGATCTACCGAAAAATCGTCGAAGGCAGTGGCTACGACAACGCACGGCTGCTGCACGACGCATGGTGTGCAGCCTTCGTTTGCCCGAAAAATAGTACCGATACCGGCACGGCGCTGACAACCGAACACCTGCGTGCCATTGAGCGCAACCCATACAGCATCGCCCCGCGTCTAAAGGAAACTGTGGGCCAACTGGCCGGACAATACCGCTTCTTCCACTGGCATCTGGAATTCCCTTCCGTGTTCGGCTTGGAAGGAAATGGTGGCTTCGATTGTGTACTTGGCAATCCTCCATGGGACAAAATTCAGCCAGAAGAAGAAAAGTTCTTTTCCACGGTGCGCCCAGATATCGCGAATGCATCAAGCGCAAAATTGCGCAAGTCTCTGATCGAAGCTCTTCCTAAGAATGACCCTATTACCCATAGGCTATGGGAGACGCATAAACGAGCGATAGATGGTGTATGTCACTTTCTGCGCTTTAGCGGAATACTGCGGTTTTCCGTAGAAGGAAATCTCAATAGCTATCGCGTATTTACGGAATTGGCGGCGAAGCTAATCTCCCTCAATGGCAAGGCTGGGTTGGTAGTACAGACGGGTTTGGCAACCGACGAGTCAGGGAAAGAGCTTTTCGACTATCTATTGAGTACTGGACGCCTAGACCGATTCCTTGATTTCGAGAACCGTGGTGTCTTTTTTCAAGATGTCCATCAGCAGTTCAGGTTTTGCCTTGTCACTCTACGAGGCAACGCATCCGAGCGTGCTTATGCTGAGTTTGGTTGGCTTCTCCATAGCCTTGAAGAGCTCGCTCAACCAGCTCGTCTTATAAATCTCTCTGCATCAGATCTACTACTATTCAATCCGTCATCTCGAACTTGTCCCGTTTTTGCGTCGGAGCAGGACTTACGAATCAGCAAGATCATTTACGAACACGGGCAACATGTGTTCCTCGATACAGAGCACAGGTTCGGACAAATTGATTTCCTCGGTGAGCTATTCAATATGACCAGAGACTCTGGGCACTTTCGCCGTGATCTGCCAGAGAATTCTTTGCCGCTGTATGAAGCGAAATTTATCCATCAATTTGACCACCGCTTTGCAAGCTCGTCTAACGGCGATGTCTCTGACATTTCAGTCTCTGAAAAGACGAGTCCATTTTGTTTCGTTAAGCCTAAGAACTTTGTAGATGCAGCGGTCGTACTAGAGCGGACATCAAAGCGAGGACTAATAAACCGGTGGATGTCCGGATTTCGGGACATTGCCAGTCCGACCAATGAGAGGACCGCAATCTATGCTGTGTTTCCGTTTTCTGCGGTCGGTAACAGCATTAACATGGTCCTTGGCTTGTCAGCCGAGGAAACCGTCAATCTAATGGCGAATGCCAACTCCTTTGCTTTCGATTTCTGTGCAAGACAGAAAATCAGCGGGTCGCACGTCAACATCTGGATATTTAAGCAGCTCCCCGCAATTCCCTTCGCCACTTACACGAAAGTTTGCCCGTGGTGTAGCGATGGTCAAACTTTGCGAGATTGGATTTTCCCCCGCGTCCTTGAACTAATTTACACCGCTTGGGATCTGGAGCCCTTTGCCATCGACTGCGGTTTCGACGGCGCCCCCTTCTGCTGGGAT
>JAGQHH010000695.1 GCA_020431945.1 Cyanobacteria bacterium HKST-UBA02
CCTCGCCCTGGCAGCCGACCTCGGCACCACTGATGGAGGCATGTACTTTCACCAGGGCGCCAATAACCGAGGCGACGATGAGCCCGTTCTGGAGAGTCGTTCTGTCGAGATCGTGAACCTCTCTGAGGGTCCGCCAGACTGCCGGTATCAAGCCTGAGCTGCCATTGGTGGGTGCCGTGACTACCCGGCCGCCGGCGGCGTTCTCTTCATTGACTGCCATGGCATAGACCGAAGGTCTCAGGTCGTTCTGAGACCAGGACGGACCGTCGCCGCTCTGCAGTTTCGAATAGATAGACTTGGCTCTTCTTTTGACGTTCAGTCCGCCGGGAAGTATGCCTTCCTGGTCGAGCCCGCGCTCGATGCATTGCTCCATGGTATCGAGAATCTCGGAAAGCTCGTCCCGCAACTTCTTCTCAGGAAGCCCCAGAACCTCCTGGTTGGCAATCACCACTTCCCAGGGTTTCAGGTCGTTTTTCAGGCACTGCTCCACGAATTCGGCGGCCGAATTATACGGATGCGGCAGAGCCTTCAGATCAGCCTCATCGCTCCGCATGCTTTTCAGCCCGGACTGCCTGTCCACAGGCTCGACGAAGCCGCCTCCCACCGATGCCAGTACCTGCTCGGCAAGGATCGTGTCACCGCTTTTCAGACGAAAGATCATTGTATTGGGATGGGGGAGGGGATTGTCATCGATGGTCCAGGCTCGCCAGATGATGTCCTCGGCAGGGTTGAAGGCGATGCTGGCTCCGTCGATGGTCAGGCAGGGCTCGGCCATGAGCCTGTCCTGGGAGGACCAGATCTCGTCGATGCTTGCCGAGCGGGGATGAAGCCCCCTCAGACCGGCACAGACCGCTCCATCGGTGGCATGACCCTTGCCGGTGGCGGAAAGGCTTCCGAAGAGCTCCACTTCGATCTCCAGGTTGTCACCGGCATCTTTCAAGACCGCCTCGACGCTCCGGCGGAAGCTCAGGGCTGCCACCATGGGCCCGACCGTGTGCGAGCTCGAAGGACCGACGCCGATCTTGAACATATCAAGGGGGCTTATATGGTCGGCGGAGATGAGGTTCATAGGGCGTCTGTCCCGAGGTATCGCGCCCATATTATAGCCAACTTTCGGACTATTCAGCGGGAGAGAAGCTCTCTGGAGGTCTCGCTGGCCGCATCGGGATCGGCCATATCGCCCGGCTCGGCTTTGTTCAGCCCCATGAAGCCGAATTTCGCCTTGATCCACTGCTCCACGTCATCGATCAGGGTGTACACCACCGGTACCACTACAAGGGTCAACAGGGTCGAGGTGATCAATCCTCCGATAACCGCCACCGCCATCGGTGCTCTGGCCTCGGAGCCCGCTCCCATTCGCAGGGCGATGGGGAACATCCCGGCTACCATGGCTACCGTGGTCATGACGATGGGACGCATGCGCGTCTCGCCGGCTCTGATGATCGCCTGGGTGCGGCTGACGCCGCTGTTTTGAGTCATCAAGCAATATTCCACCAGGAGAATGGCGTTCTTGGTGACCAGTCCCATGAGCATCACGATTCCTATTAACGCATAAAAGCCCAGGGTATCGCCGGTGATCATCAGGGCGATGAGCGCGCCGCCCAGGGACAGGGGCAGGGACATCATGATGGTGAGAGGCTGCAAGAAGCCGCCGAAAAGAAGCACCAGCACTCCATAGATCAGGAAGACTCCGACGGTCAGCGCCCAGGCGAATCCCGAGAAGATGTCCTTCTGTATCTCGACGTCCCCTGCCGGGATGTTCTTGATCGTTTTGGGCATCTTGCTCCAGGTGGGGAGCTTGTGGATTTTCTTGAGCGCTTCTCCCAGTGGGAATCCCTCGGCGAGGCTGGCGTCGATGGTCACCTGGCGCGAGCGGTCATAACGTTTGATCTCGGCTTCGCCGCTGGCGAATCGCACCTCGGCGACGTTGCAGAGAGGGACCATGGTGCCGTCGTTGGCAGCCACTCTCAGTTTGCCTATCATATTCGGGTCTTCACGATATTTCGGATCTATTTGAACACGGATATTGATCTGTCTCTCGGGAAGATTGAACTTGGGTAGATTGCGCTCCACATCACCGAGGGTGGCGATCAGAGCGGTTCTGGCGATGGTCTCCACCGAGAGTCCCTGCTCGGCGGCCTTGGCGAAATCCGGGATCACCTGGATCTCCGGACGCTCGAGGGCGGCACTGGATACGATATCGGAGATGCCGGGCAGGGTCCTTATCTCATCGCATAGTTTGTCGGTGAACTCTCTCAGCACGTGCGAGTCGTCGCCGACGAGCACGAGCTTGAGCTTGCCGGTGATGCCGCCCCGGGCCAGGAAACTGAGGCGAGGTCCGGATACGGCATTGAGTTTGTCCCTGATCTCGTCCTCGAACTGCTGCTGGGAGCGCTTGCGTTTGCTCCTGTCCACCAGGGTGACATAGAGGGTTCCGGAATTCACCGCGCCGGCCGAACCGGTCCTGCCTCTGCCACCACCTTCGGTGGGGGTGCCGACCTGGGAGAAAACGTTCTTGACCTCGGGCTCTTTCCTGAGAATATCGGTAAGGGTCCTGATTTTTTCTTCGGTGACCTTCAAGGTGGTTCCAGGTGGCAACTCGACATTGACCATGCTCTCTCCACGGTCGATACTGCCGATCACCGAGGTCGGCATCATCTTGAAAAGAACGATACTGAGAGCGAAAAAGATGGCTCCGGCTGCCACTGTTTTGAAGCGGTTGCGCAGTGACCAGAGCAGGGTCTTGTCATAGAGCCTCATGATCGGCCCTTTGTCGTGCTCGTCCTGGACCGGCTTGAGAAGATAAGCCGCCATGAGCGGGGTGAGCATACGGGCGACTACCAGGGAAAAGAACACCGCGGCAGCTACGGTCAAACCGAACTGTCTCAAGAATTTGCCCGGTATGCCTCCCATGAATGCCACCGGCACGAATACCACGATGATAGTCATTGTGGTGGCAACCACCGCCAGACCGATCTCGTCGGCAGCGTCGAAAGCCGCTTTGAAAGGCTTCTTGCCCAGACCCATATGACGCACGATATTCTCGATCTCGACGATGGCGTCAT
>JAGQHH010000062.1 GCA_020431945.1 Cyanobacteria bacterium HKST-UBA02
TCTGCGCCGCGAGCGTGAGGCTTACGACAAGTCTCGCCAGTCCGGTCAGTAACAGGGCTCTGCTCTGAGTCCCGAGGGGAGGGACCATGTGGTCCCTCCCCTTAATTCGAAACATCAGCAAGGAGCTTTTCAATGAATGCTATTCTGCTTCTCCCCCTCGTGCTCGTGCTCGGGGGACCGTTCATGTTCGGCGTCATCATCGCCGCCACCAAGCTGCACCAGCTTCTGCGCAAGGGATTCTCGCCCCGAACCTCCTTCATCACGGTCTTCTGCATCCTGGCCGCGGCTGCCGCTCTGATGACGGCGCCGTACTGGGTGCTGGGAGGCAAGGGCTATCTCATCGTCGCCGGCGTCTACGTGCTCTTCGTCGGCATCGGCGCCTCCAAGTTCCGCAAGCTCGTCCGCTTCCTCAAGCGTGAGCTCGACAGCGACGACAAGAACGACGTCGAGATCCCCGAGGACAAGTAAGACCAGTACAACCCGGTCAGCGAACCGGATTCAGACAAATTCGCCTGATGGCGTCTCTCCCACAATCAACAGGAGAAATACCACCTTGACCAACTTCATCATCGGAACCGGCATCGTCTTCTTCACCGTCGCTGCCGATTCCCCTGCCCAGGCCCTCGAAGTCCTGAAGGATCGCATCATCTCGGCGAGCCGGATGGAGCACTTCGATGCCAACCGGGCCGGCATGAGCTACTCCATCGTGGAAGCCTACGCTCAGAGACGGCTCGACTTCATCGTCTTCAACGAAGACCGCACCGACATTCTCGGTGGCGAATACAGGGGAGAGTATCAGGAGCTTACCAGCCGTGAGCTCCTCGACGCTCTTACCGAGCTCGTTCCGGAAGGTCTGCGCATGAAACAGCTCCAGAGGCTGTATGCGCGCTTCCAGTCTTCGTAAGACAGGCGGCTGATCATAAAGCGAGCGTCGGCAACAAAAGGCAATGAGCGACCCACATAAATCATTCAGATCATCAGGGTTCTCGTTGCCCGGAGTTGCCGGCGCTTCTCATGGATAAAAACCGCCCCGAACCGGCAGCCGGCAGGCGATCGCCACCGGCTCGATCATTCCAGGAAGGCAGTCACGCAGCCGGTCGTGCTGCCTTCCACTTTTCAGGCATCTTACTATATTTTTTAGTGTTCTTTTTTGCACACACTCACAATGGGAACATTATTCTCGAGTGAGCTCGATGCGAGGTCAATGATGACACGATATCAAACAGTCACCGGTCGGGCAAAATGGTGCACCTACGGTCTTATTGCCTGCATCGGTCTGGACGTCATGTCGATTTCCTTGAATCTTCTCTACGTCATGGGACCCACCGATGAAAACAAACTGCTTGTAGAGTTCGCCAGTCTGATCGTGTATATCGGCAATTGGCTCGTATACATCGTCACGGTTGTATTGTTCTTGCGCTGGCTCCACCTATCTTTCAAGAATGCCGAGGGCTTCGGCACTGTCGGAATGAAGTTCACCGCGTACTGGGCGGTCTGCTGGTGGTTCGTTCCCCTCTTCTGGCTCTGGAAACCACTCGAGGCAACAAAAGAGCTCTGGAGAACGACTGATCCGTCTTGCGATCTTCAGACATGGAAAGACGCTCCGGTTCCCATAATCATGACTTTGTGGTGGATTGCCTGGGTGATGTGCAACATCATCGGAAATGCATCCTTCCAAAAGATCATGCGCGGTGACCCCTCCAACCTGGCGGTCCAGGAGATGGCGGGACTCGCCACGAGCCTCTTCAGTATCCTTGCTGCAGCCTGTCTGATCCGCATAGTCAAACAGATAACCAGCCGGCAGGAAAGAAAAGCAGCCTTCATGGGAATCGACCGGTCAGAGTCCTATTGAACCATTGCGATAGCCGTGCTAGCTTCCCGCCAATCGTTCGAATATCGGCTCTGTCGGTACTTCTCGCCAGTGTGTTAAGCAAGCGAGCCATAGTCAATAATTCTTCAATAGCTATCTGATCCTGTCTTTGATACTAAAAAAACATGTTCATTTCTTCCACTCGCTACAGGCAGAACTTCTAACTCTCTTTTGTTGACCAGTGCCGGCCACATCGTATCCGCAAGCGAATGCTTGCCGGTGGTTTTGATGGACTCACACGAAACCTGCAGCCCTCGAAATGGACATCTTCACCACATACGAAACCCAGACAGAGGAATTCAAAGAATGTCTGATGACGTGAGAGACAACAAGCAACGGAGCCTTCAATACACGATCAATGCCACCGAAGACGAGCTCGTGGCCATGCTCTTCGATGCCCTCCCCGAAACGGAGAATCCGGAGCCTGAGCAAATTGCCAGAGTCAGGGAACTCATGGCCGAGCTCTTCACCCGCGGTCTCCCGATGGGACAGTTCGCCATCCAAACCGGTTTGACAGGCTTTCCGGTCGACCCTCCGCAACCTGGCATGCAGCGCCACGCACAACACTCTTACGGCCCCATTTATTTCAAGCACTGGATCGTAGACAACGATCCCACGCAAGTCGCCAGCGCCGTCGAGAATATCCTGCGTTTCCGCCTGGAATGCCTCCAGGGCATGGAGGGCTACGTCGCACAGGTCTATGTCGACATCGACAGCGACATGAAGGGCGCGCCCTAGCCTACCAGCTCGGTCTCACCCGGCATGCTCATTGCCTGGAGTTCCCCTTTACCGAGATCGACAGCTATCTCGCCATGCTGAAGCGGGCCTGCCATATGGTCGGGCCTCGCTCCCGGAAGTACATGCGTGTCGGACTCGGCTGCTTCTCGCCCAACGAATACGACGACTTCAGGGTGATGAGCATCTTCAGCAGCCAGATTCCCTTCGGCATGGCCGATGAATGGCTCCTCTTCAAGAACATCCACCGCCGCTCCGGCCAGTATGGCTGGTTCTGGGACCTGGTGGCCTGGTACCACGACCTGAACAACCGCAGAGACTGATCAGGTCCATGAAAACGAGAGCAGCGCCAAGGCGCTGCTCTCCCAAGATAAACAACCTCAGGAGAAATGATTTGCAATTCAAGACAGCAACTCTTTCAGTTCTGGGAGGTCTTACGATAATTCTCGTCACCGCGGGAATTTTCCTGGAAAGTCGCGATCCGCCTCTGGACGACTTTCCCCCAAGACCCTCTCAACGCATTTTTCTCATGCCCTCCGATTCGGCAGAGGACGTTCGTGTCGAGCATTACGGACCGGACGGCTACACCCGCATCGAAGCGACACGTGAGTACAGAGACGGCACTACCGAGCACGTGGAGTTCAGGGACGATGGCACAATCGAGAAATACACCCAGTATTTCCCCGGTGAATCGGAACGCCGTGTAAAGAGTCATGCGGCTTTCGACGACGAAGGCATCCTCTTCACAAGCCATGATGTCTTCCGAAGCGACGGCACCCTCGAAAGACAGGGACGCA
Source organism: Cyanobacteria bacterium HKST-UBA02 (assembly GCA_020431945.1). The sequence goes on from JAGQHH010000062.1 coordinate 3,403, forward strand.
GGCTTAAGGACGGAAACTATAAAAACATCTATTTTTACCAGAACGGTGTTACACCCTCCCGTGTCAGGATCTTCGACGGGAAGAGAAACTTCGTCTCGGAAAAATTGTTCCGGGAAGACGGCAGTCTTCTGGCCGAAGTCAGGGTTACCGGCAAAAGCGAGCGCACCACCACTCTCTACCACTCTGACGGCTCGGTCTGGGCGAACATCTACAAAACCATGACCGGATCCCACGGCGATGTCTTCGCTGCTGACGGCAAAACGATCATGGTTAAATTCGATCGCACCCCCTGGAACAGCCAGGAAGACTACTATGATCGAAATGGCAATCTCATCCAGGGACGACTGACAGTGGCCATGGCAGGCACCATGGATGTATTCGTTTTCGACAGGCAGGGACGCATACAGTTGCGGCAGCAATGGCGCAAAGGCAGAGTCAGCCGGGATGAGCCCGTGACAATGCTCCTCTCTCGCGTGGATCAGTTTCGCGAAGGCAAGCTCTGGAGAACCATCGATGTCGTCCGAGGAAAGAAGCTAGCCAGCTCGGTAGAATACCCGAAAGCCGGCGGAAAGCTAGTCAAAGAGCTGGATGACGGCGGGAGAGTCAGGCGAACAATCGAATACTCGGGAACAGAGATTAAGACCTCTGTACCCGCAGACGCCGAAGTGGAGATCATAAACCAGCGCATTCTAGACGAGATTCCCAGGGAGTCGATACCGGAATTTACGGACCCGGACTCGCCACCGCTGATTTACGACTATCCATGAGGTTTTTCACGAAGAGCAAGGACGCTCTTTGTCTATTTCTTATTGGTACGACTTTTTATAGTACAACATAAATGCCACCATCAGCACTATCAGTCGCTGCCTGGAAGGGCAGGGGATCACTTGGCAATTCAAAGACCCGGGCCGGCGGGAACGCTTACCAATTCTGCGATAACACAGTTACAAAAACACCGCTACCGGGCATAATAGATATTGAGAGTCTTGCGACTTTTCGACGATCACCTTCACTCTCGAAAGGGCCTCCAGCGATGCGAAGCTTGGACGGCGTGCGGGCGCTACTACCTGTAGCGCTGCTGCTTGCTGCACTGAATTTTACTACCGAAGCAAAAGCACAGTCGGTTTGTTGCACCGAAAGCGGCGCCCTGACAGGCTCCATCCTGATCGATGCCTGTCCGAGCATCGTCTTCGATGCCATCAAGAAGTCGCGCTACCAGGAACCGGACCGCCGCAAAGTGCTGAGCATACAGGGCAACCGCGTCCTGCTCGAGGAGAGCTTCGTGACCTTGCCGATCATCGGTGCAGCCACCTGCCAGTACGAAGAGGTCGAAGTCAAAAACAAGCGCATCGATTACAGCATCGTCGCCTCCAAGCAGTTCCGCAAGTTCGAAGGAGCCTGGGAGCTGGAGCCCAAGCAGAACGGCAACTCCACTCTGCTCAAATTGACTTCCCAGGTAGACACGTTCATCACCGTGCCTTTCAAGAAACAAATCACCCACGCTTCCACACGCAAAGACATCCGGCGCAGGCTCAATAACATCAAGCATTCAATCGAGACTTCACGACAACTCTCGCTTGCCCCCAGCCTGACGAATCACTGAATCTGTTCTATTTCTCCATCAAGAGCTTGGACACCCGCCTGGCGACTTTCTTCGGCGTCATGCGCAGAAGATAATGAACCAGAAGACGGTTCGTCGTGCCCGGCACAGCCACTGTCTGTCCTCTCATCATTGCAGCATAGCCATAGGTAGCCACGGACCGGACCGAGGCATTGATCATGAAAGCCTTGGTTCCGGTCACTTCCGCCACTTGCTCGAATTCGGTCTTGGTAGGACCAGGGCAGAGCGCCGTTACTGTTACACCGGTTCCATCGAGCTCGCTTGCTATAGCCTCGCTGAAGGAGAGGACGAAAGCCTTGGTAGCATAATAAACGGCCTGATAAGGTCCCGGAAGGAAGGCAGCCATTGACGCAAGATTGAGAACCCTTCCCCTTTTGCGCTCCACCATCTCGGGCAGGAAACAACGAGTCAACTCGGTCAGGGCGGCGATATTCAGCTGGATCATATCGAAATCCCGGTCCCAGTCCCGTTCGTGAAAACGGCCGTGGCCTCCGAAGCCGGCATTGTTGATCAGAAAGTCGACCTGAACACCAGTTTCCTTGATGGTCTCATAGAGCTCCGTGGCAGCATGGATCTTGCTCAAATCCTTCTCGACCACTATGACCTCTACACCATACTTGCTCGAGAGCTCCTCTTTGAGCTCCTCTAACCGGTTGAGCCGGCGAGCCACCAGGATCAGGTCTCGACGCTTGGAAGCGTGAATCTTTGCGAGCTCGAGCCCGATTCCACTAGACGCCCCGGTTATCAATGCAACGTCTTTCAAAATAAGAACCTCTCGTACACTTAAGTATATCAAAACCCGCTGAGACTCGGCAATTACAGAGGACATAATACCACCGGCAATATCACTTTCTCGACCGGGTTGTAGCCGGAGCTCGGGCAACTTTCTCCTGGCTCGAAAGAGAGATTTCCAGCAAGCTAGGTCAGCTAGCGTAGCTTTTTAATACAGGTCATTATCTCGTAATGACAGTCATAGCAATTGTTTCTAGTTGGAAACATAAATACGTGCTCCAGAACTTAGCGGAAGGTTGTCAGTAAAAAATCGCTTAAAGTTATTGGTTTTTCAGAAGAATTAAGGCACGGTGGACTTATCTTTCAACACTTTTCTTTTAACGAGCCCAGAACCTAGAAACCAGAACTAGCTCACACTTCCCGCTCAACTCTCCCGGTAGCACTACCGGCGGTTGAGTCCGGCTCGTCGGTCTTCCAAGACTTCACCGGAACACCGGGGCCCTCCTGGTGCGCCGTTTTCTGCGGTCATGACACCGCCAATAAAAATTCTGGAGAAATTTCCATGAACACCATCGCTGTGCCCGTCATGCTCGGGCTCCTCGTAGCCGCATTCCTGGCTTCGCTCTACAGCGTCATCGTCTGGCTCAACCGTCACAAGAGCATCCAGAACGAATACCGCTGGCGCATCGCCTCCGGTCTCTGCTTCGTTCTCATGGCTGCTGACGGCGCTTTCACGATGCGCTGGCTCGACACCAATCGCTTCGCGACCGGAGTGTCGGTTGTTTTCATTCTGATTCTCGGACTGCTCATCCTCGGCTGGGGTCTCAAGATCCGCGACCACGTCAGGCAGAAGCAGTCCCCGGACAAATAAGTTCCTGAAACGCAGCCATCAACTCGAGTTTCACCCGAATCAGGGTGGAACCGGGTCGATGGCTCCCGGCAGGGAGGCTTGCCTCCCGTAGGAGATTGCCATGGGCAATTCCCAGTCCCTCAAAAGAGGAGGTGTACGCAAAGCGAAAAAGCCCGCTATCAAAACCGAAGCCGTACTCGGCGGCGGTGGCGTCAAGGGCTTCGCACACCTTGGTTTTCTACGCGCATGTGAAGAGCTTTCGATCTCCTTCACCAAGCTCACCGGTGTGTCAATCGGCTCACTGGTGGCAACCTTTTACGCCAACGGCTACTCGGTTGGCGAGATCGACGAGATCTTCCGGGAGGAGGTGCTTCGTCTGAAGCCTCGCCGGATCGTCTCCGCCCTGGTAGCGCCGGACGCGCTCCTGGGGGCAAAAGAAGTCGGTCTCGGTCTGGTCGGTCTCACCGCCCTCAACCGCGAGATCGTTGACACCTACAGTCTCGTGCCCAAGAAAAACCTCCGTATCGTCGCCTACAGTCTCGTCAGGCGGGAGCCGGTGGTTTTCGACGGCACCAACTATGACCTGGTCGACGCACTCAGCGCATCCTGCGCCGTGCCCCTGGTCATGCGCCCGATCTGGTACGGGCAGTCCAATCCGAAGGGCATCGTCGACACCCTCTACCGCTCGATCACCGGCAACGCATCCCACGATGTCCTGGTCGACGGCGGAGTCCATCATCCCTGCCCGGGCGACTTCTGCAAGGAGCGCGCCATCATCTCGAAGCTCGGCTTCGTGACCAGGCTTCCCGGTCAGGGCCTTGGACCAGTCGATATGTACTTCCACGCTCTGGAGCTCATCGCTACGCCGCTCCTCAACCGGCTCTTTCCCGATCCGGAGGAGCATCTCGTCATCAACGTCGGTCCCACCGATGTGGCGGGGCTCTCCTTCGGCATCTCGCCGCAGACTTGCGACTCGATGATCGAGAACGGCTACGAAATCGCATTCAGAGAACTGCAGAAGGCTATCACCGCCGGCGAGCTCTAGGGCTTGCCTGCAAGGGGTTGCGGCTCAGGCAGGAGCCTGCCGCAGCATATCTACAAGCTGAAAGGAACAGGTGACACCATGTTCAGAAAAGCTACTGTAATTACCACTGTCACGGTGGTGGCACTCCTCTCCGGGGTGCTCACCGTGACCCTCATGAACCGGGAGAAGCCTTCCATCACGGAGGGCGCTTTCGGCTCCAAGCTCACCCGCGGAGTCGAGCTTCCCGCCGGAAGCGAGAGCATCCGCATCATCGACTTCTGGCCCGACGGCATCACTCGCAAGCAGGGCACCGAGTACAACCAGGACGGCTCGATAAGCCACTACTGGTTCCGCGAGGATGGCACCCTGCGTCACGCCACCACCCTGGGACCTGCTGGTGACGACGGCAAGCGTCCCACCATCCGGGTCACGGACATGGCGCCGGACGGACGCACCTTCGAGAGCGATACCGAGTGGTATGCCTCCGGTGCCATGAAGAAGCTGGTCAAGCTCGAAAGCGACGGCAACACCAGCCGTCAGTTCTACTTCGAGAACGGCCAGCTCGACCGGGAGCAGCAGATGGTACTGGCGGAAGGCACCTGGAAGCTCGCTTCCGAATCGGCTTTCCGTGCCGATGGTACCAAGTCGAGGACCTTCCTGGTCGGCGACAAGGAAACCACCGATATGCTCTTCAACGAGCATGAGGTGGCCATCGTGGTCAAAGTCCACAACAAGAAGCTCGATCAGTACACCGAGCGCTGGTACGAAGACGACGGCAAAACCCTCAAGCGCGCCGTCGATCAGAACGACCAGGGCACCCTTCTGGCCGTCAAGGGCGAGGGCGGCGTCGATCGCGTGACCTACGACTTCTCCGGAAACATGGCCGACGGCATGCTCGAAGTGACCTTCTTCGACGAGCACGGCGTCAAAGTCGCTACCCAGTCCTGGTGGGTCATCGAAGGCAAGCGTGTCTTGCGCGCCGTCATGTTCTTCGACAAGGACGGCAAATGGGACCGCCAGTACCTGATCGAGGTCTCCGGAGCCGGCGCCGGCAAGATCGAGCGTGACACCAAGTTCGGCGGCATGGACTACCGCGGCAACTACACCAGCCGCAACTATGCTCCGGACGGAACGCTCAAGTCGGTGAATGTCTACGGTCCCGACGGCAAGCAAGTCTCCGAGACCACGCACAACAGCCAGGAGAGCATCGGTCCCGAAATCGATCCCCGGGTCACCGAGTACAAGCTCTTCGAGCTGTCCATCCCCGAAACGCCTCCCCAGGCAGTGGAGTACGTCCCCCAGGGTGACTGATCGGGAACCGGCAGGCATGACTGTATCGTGCTTGCCTTAGAGAGCTGACAGGCAGAAACGGCAGGAGCGGTGTCTAACAAACACCGCTCCTGGCCGCCTGCCTCGAAGTTCTCGTTCTTGTAATGACCTTTCTTATATCTTATAGTATTTCTCTATTCAAAAGAATCAAGCTGAAGGAGGGACGACGCATAGCGCCGTCCCTGCCGGTTTTCGCTCAGATGACTGCCCGAGCACGATTCTGCGCTTCGATGAAGAGGGTCTGGGCCCGGTCCATCTCTTTGCGTGTCTTGATCGAAAGCCTCACTGCCCTGTCCCACTTCATGGACTTCCAGGCAGCCGTGGTTTCGGCGTAGAGCGCATCGACTCGATCGAGAATCGAGACAAAGCCGTAAGGCTGTCTCTTCTCTTCGATGCTGCGAGCCCAGTCGAGACGCCCGCTCACTTCGAGCAAAACGTCGTCGACGAATTCCTTGCGCTCCTCCATATACCCGAAGGTAAAGAAGAGCGCGATCATTGCGATGACAATGAGCACAGACAAATTCGTTCCTCCTCAGGCTAACAACGCTCTGCGGTTGAGGCGCAGTTTAGCCGACAGCTTTTCCAGCGCATAGCGCGGGGATTTCAGATACCAGCCCCGGGGGATCCGATAGACGATTGTAAAAGTCGTCAGGGACAGGACCAGGATGCCGACCAGGCTGATCAGCTCCAGAGCGAGCCCGAGTCGATTCGCTATCGGGGCGGCACAAACACCGACAAAAACCACATCCGCCATGACGACAGCCACAGCCAGACAGGTCAGAACGAGGTCTTCCAGGTTGGTTTTCATAGCGATATACCTAGTGAAATTTGTTCTGGGGGCGATTTCCTTCATATCAAAAGGGCAATTTGAGATGGTCAAAGAGTATTGGAAATCTGATCAATCCCCTAGTAAAGTTCGAGAAGTGGACTGCTTAATAAACCAGCTGGATACACCTTCCACCACGAATATCAGGCAGGATCGGCATCGTCCCAGGGAAGATAGCGCAGCTTTGCAAGCTCCTCAGGAAGGAAAGAGCTGATTCAGACCCTGCTGCACATCACTCCCGGTTCCAAGATCCTTAGGGCGGGTGCCGATATCTATGAACCGCAGAAGAGTATTGAAGTCTGCATTGAAAGCAAAGCCCCTGGACTCTGGAGAGGCTTTGCCACCCTCATCGGTAATGACTTTGACCATATAGCCGGTCAGTTTGCTCGAAATACTGAACAATTCCCGGGCGTACTCATCCGGTAGAACCGCCGGCGAATCGGGGAACTCTATCGACTTGTTGCTCGTACCTGAAATGTGCAAATTAAAGAGCAGTACATTACCGTCGCTGCTCTTCAGTTCCATAAGACTGCGGCCGAGAGGCAGGGGATCACCATCGCTGGCTTCGCCATCAGTGACATTGATTACTATCGGAGGAAAACAGTCTGGGTGCTCGATCAACCATTGATTGATCACTCGCGACGCCCGACGAAAAGCCTCGCACATCGGGGTTACTCCGCCATATACCGGCTCGACCCAGATCGGAACGCTCAGCTTTTTCTCCAGGAATCCGCCCTTTCCATCCGGAAACTTCTTGATTCGCTTTTCCACTCGAGTCGGATAATTCCCGATCAGACTTACGGGTACTATATCTTTGTGGGCAAGAGGACCGCCGCCCAGAGCCGGGACCACGCCATTACCGCTATAGCCGATTACACCGACATGATAGTAGTCGTTGATTCCGGCAGACTTTGTGCACTTAGCTACCAGAGTCTGCAGGGATCGATTGATCACATCCGCCACACCCTGTGCCTTGCTCTTCCTGCCATCACCGGTAAGAAACTCTTCGTTCATCGAGTGCGATCGATCGAGTAGAAACAATATGCACGATGGGTTCGAGCGACTGATTTCGGCGTTGTATGGCATTTTCTCGAGCGAGCTCCAGTTCAGTTCTCCCCATTATAGTGACTTGCCCGGCTCGCACATCTTCCATGCGTTTGCTCGTGAGCCAGGACGGGTAATTTATGAGCAGTAAACGAGGACGACCGAGACATGCCAGTTCGGTGGCCTACTCCTCTGGACTATGACGAGGCGGTTCAGTTCGCTGAAGTGTCATTCAACGATCCCGAATTGCAGAGAGGCGAAGTGGAACTCACGCCCCTCGGTCTTCCCAAAGTGGCGTCCGGAAATTTTGCCAGCGTCTATCGCATGAATTGCGGATTGAAGTCTTACGCGGTCAAATGCTTCCTTCGCAATGTCTCGGGGCAGAGCCGACGGTACTCTCTGATCAGTGATTTCACATCGACTTCCAGAGT
>JAGQHH010000696.1 GCA_020431945.1 Cyanobacteria bacterium HKST-UBA02
CTTGATGAGCTTACGAACTATGGGTATGTGCCTGATTTGCCGGATAAGCTGACTCATATACGGAACCAGGGGATTGGGGCGGTGCTGGGGATACAGCATCATATTCAACTAAGCAAAGTCTATCAGGACAAGGATGCACAGCTTCTTATGACCCAGCCGGGGACGAGGGTGTTTTTTAGACCGAGGGATGTGGAGTCAGCTACCAGAATTAGCCGGTCTCTCGGGAACACGACTGTGACTCAAAGGAAGGTGAGTCCGGGCAGTGCTATACATGAAGACGAGCGGATGCGGCCGTTGCTTGATCCGTCTGAGGTGGAGCGGTTGGAGAAGGGGAAGGTTATTGTTTTGACGCCTTCTAGTAATCCTGTGGTGCTCGAGACTTTTGGTCCGATTGAGCATGATGGGTTCTGCGAGTTGGCGCCTCCTGAGAGGGATGAGATAGAGGTCGATGAGGGGCTTCGGAGTAAATTTAGATATGAGTCCGAGACTGTTGATAATGATGGAATATCGGAGGAGAAGCCTGATACCAGCGATGTATCTGAGACTGGTCCTTACAATAATGAATCTGATGATGACGGGCTGGATTGGGATAGGGACTTGGTATAGACTCTCTACACCATTTCCCATATAGAAACGAGAGCGATCCAAGTCAGAAATACTTCGGATCTCGTCCAGTCGATCGAAGGCAGTGGTTGCTTCACGGGCATGTCCACAATCGATGGAAACTTCTGAACAAGCAAATTAATGTGAGCGTAGAAGCATAGGACATTAGACCAGCGTTCCTGGATTCCATTTCCAAGTTGATCGAGCAGGGGCCTTAAGCGACAGCTCGTAGCCAGGAAGAGATACATGATCGTCCCTGGGCATATGAGAGGACAACCGCTCAAAAAGGTATGATTGGCTCAATGTCAGTAGGCGCAATTGAATGGTACGCAAAATTCTTGGATTTGGAAGTCTAGGTACTCCTAAAAGGCATGGATCGGTAATCTCGAAGGAGCAATTGGACCAGTTGCTTGAACTCGAACCTAGACGACACCGACTGACGGATCCGTCATGGCACAATCTCTCTTGGAGTGCGCTTAGAGAGCCGTATGATGAATCAACTGACTGGTCTGTCAACTTTCCATTCTTTGAAACGTATGGTCCAGCCTTCGATGAATACTGCAGGGCATTGGCCGATTCGCCCCCCATCGACAGGACTCCGTTCGAACGAAACGATGGCACTCGTGTAAAGTACACATTTTTGAAGGACACGACCCAAGAGCAGCTAGACGATATCGGCACATGGATCGATCTTATTGGTCACTATGTAGGAATAAGAGACTTTCTTCGAGTTTCCTTTGCATTGGATTACACGTGCGAGGCTGGAAATCCGGATAACTCGCGGACGAAGATCGCGAGGTTGAGGCAAGAGGCAAAATTGTACGGAGCCAAAGATTCTCCTTCTACCGAAACTCTTGCTGCCGCAAGCAGACTTGCTGTAGCTTGCGTAAAATTCATCGAACAAAGTAAGTCATACTTCAGCGCAAATGCAGTGATTGCCGTTCCTCGCTCAGATCCGTCCAAGAAATATAGCCTGCCAGCATTTATCGCTGAACGAATTGCTCAAGATCTCCCATTTGCCGATTTGTCAGAAAGCGTCAAGACCACGACGGCTCGACAAGAGATGAAGGATACGCCTGCAGATAAGCGACTGTCAGCGCTAGAAGGGACAATAGGGGTACTCGACACCGAGGCTGTAAAGGGGAAACGTATATTAATTGTTGACGACCTCTATCAATCTGGGACTACAATGAATTATGTTGGGATGCTCCTTCTTGAGGCAGGTGCTTCCTGTGTGTACGGACTGGCTTGCGAGAAGACCTGCAGCAATCAGGATTGAGGAGTTAGTTGATGCTCGGAACTGACGACTCCCTAGCAATTATGAAACTACTTCAGGTACCTGGAGTAGGTCCGGCGAAGGTGAATGCATTGTTAGATTGGTGCGGGGAGTCTGGCCGTTCCGTTTCTAGCATTCTCCGTGAGCCAGAGCTTCTGAGAACTCGGTTTACTGCTGAGCAAGTAGCGACAATTGATGCCGAAGAGAGTTGTTTAGAGAAGGAATTAGCCGAAGACGACGTCAAACTACTAGGCGCAAACGATGCAACCTACCCTAAGCTGCTAAGAGCAGGGATGAAGCGGAAAGCTCCTCCATTGTTGTATTACCGAGGCAACATCGAACTACTCTCGAAACCAGCTATTGGATTTTGTGGCTCGAGGAAAGCAAGCGAGAAGGGTATATCAACTGCAATAGATTGCGCGGAATTACTGGCCGAGCAAGACATTGTCGTTGCATCTGGCTATGCGGCCGGAGTTGACATTACAACTCATATTTCAGCGCTCCGGGTTGGAGGATCCACAATTGTCGTATTACCGGAAGGAATTCTTCACTTTCGAATCAAAGGCGAAATCAAGTCGTATTGGGATTGGGAGCGAGTGCTTGTCATAAGCCAGTTCGAGTCCAAGTTGCCATGGAGTGTTCGTAATGCTATGGCTAGAAACTCTGTCATATGTGGACTATCGAAGGCAATGATTTTGATCGAAGCAGGCACTACTGGTGGTAGCATCGCAGCCGGTCATACCTGTTTAGAAATGGGACGTCCTTTGTTTGCCCCAGTCTATGAAGGAATGCCGGAAACGGCAGCAGGCAATCGCCTATTGCTCGAACAGGGAGCACATCCGCTTTTGAGGAATCGACGAACTAAGCGCGCATCTATTGACAAAGTCTTGAGAGCCGTAGAATTGCCAGGGCCGGATCTGAGTAGTGAAGAGCAAATGTCACTCTTCGCATAACTGTTAGTCTCACCGCGAGAGGGCCAATGTCCCAATGAAGGATTTTACGGACTTGCTGATATGGGCTACCTCTCAGATTGGAAGAGAGTTCTTTGATTTTCCAGTGCACCATCTTGGCGATGAGGTCTACAGAGAGCGCGTGTACTGCTACGAGCTCTATCACCTGCTAAGAAGCCGCTGGCCGAATAGTAAATATCAAATAAATGGGGAAGTCGACAAACGAAATCATCCATATTTTACGGAAAGAGGTTGGATTAAGCCGGATCTTTTGGTTCATGTTTCAAGGACTTCTGAGAATTACGCAGTTATAGAAGTAAAGACATCCAATGCCACAAAAGCGGGTCTGATTGAAGACTTGCAGCACTTAGATATTTTCCTGACAAAAATAGAATGCCCGTATGACCGGGCAATTATGCTCATTTTAGGAAATGATGCCTCGAAAAAATCGCGTTCGATAGAATCTTACAAGTCGGCTGGTCACATCGAGGTCTGGATACATGAGTCTGCGGGAAAAGCTGCGGAATTGACGAAGACATTTCTGCTGGAATGAGAGACGAACCTGATGGTCTACGACTCGCCCTCCAAATCGAGCCAGAAATTCTACTGAGAGTGAGACACCCGCATCGGTGGAGTTTAATTTAGCCGATATCTCTTCCGCTATCGTGAATTGTCTTCTGACGTTCGTGGAGAAATCGGCAGTAACTTCTGCTCGTACTCCAGTTACGTGGCTCCGGGCTGCGCTCCCCACTCATCTATCTCGCAGGGTCTTTCCATTCCTGCTGCTTCTGAACTGAACTTGCGCTATGTTTAGAAGGCGGAGAATCTATAGATTCATGGCGGGACAATCTTTCAACAAAACGATCTTTATCTAACCACTCATCTTTGAATCGTTCTTTGTCACACTGTCGAAGGCTTGGGTTGCTGCGACAAAGCTCCCGCGCTTCATCGAAATGCGAATTGCTGGCAAAAACAAACCTGTAAGCATGTTCAACTTGGACCAAGTTTGAGCGAAGAACGTCATTCTCGGTTGTTTCAATTACAGTTCCGTCGAGTATTCGGGCTTCTTCATAGAACATCGGATCACATATTAGTAGTTCTAGTTTCGGAGAGATTGGAAAATGGACGCGCACTCCAGGGCTCATTAAGCCGCGTCCTGAAGAGCGCATTTGTTTAATGACCGCTTTGCGCACGACTGGATGATCCGACAACCATAAATCCTGATTTGTTTTGTTGACACCAAAGAGCCAAATCATTTCGAAAAGCATTCTAGACAAAGGCTCTGCTTGGCGCACGACTGACTGGAGATGCGCAAAGCGCACATAATCGTCCTTGAATTGCAGGTTTACCAACTGTTCGACTGTGAAGCCTTTAGGAGGTGGTGGCG
>JAGQHH010000697.1 GCA_020431945.1 Cyanobacteria bacterium HKST-UBA02
ATTCTCCGCTTCTAGGAAATAATGGTCTCCAGTCTTCATGTTCGTCATACCATAGAATTGGCAAGGAATTGTCTGGGCAATTCTCATAGAAGGTTACAAGAAGCTGACCGTTATCAAAGCCTAAAGGGTGAAGATTACAAAGCGAAGAACCATAGGTCCGGGCAATCTCCATCGCTTGAACAGACTCATCGATACTATCAAAAATTCCAGCATCGATACTAAAACAGCGATTAAATGCATGATTCGCAAGAACCGTAAAACTTGCAAAATTGTATCTATGAGTAATCATACTCGAATTCACGGCGTCCGTTGTTCCCACGCAGGAGAGTGACACATGCCGATCTTTCATCAATTGACCTATCTGATCAAGTGACGAAACGAGTGTTTCACCAGAACCAAGAATATCATCAACCAAAATGATATGCTCTATCTTGGGATTCGCGACCAAGTGTGCTTGGAGAGTTTCATACCATAGAATCATACCTGAAGGGATACGAGCGCCCTTGCTCAAAGTCATGGTATGGAGAAGGACACTTGAACTTTTTGCTGGACTGCTGCCGAAAGCTACAAAGACAATTCTATCCGGCGAATGCTTGATCTGGGCAATCGAGGGAAGGTCCGTTCGGGCAATAATTTTGTCGTACATTTCTGGTATCTCAATCGTCCTCAGGCGACGGTAGGTAAAGAATTCCAAACTCCGCAACAGTTTCAGCATAGGTAGACGTTCGTGCTCCCTGAACTGACCTATCCATTGCACAATGCGGCTCTTGTTCATTTCGTCAATACTGTAGACGGGATTAATACCCCAACTTGCAATAATCTCTTCAATTAGCTCATCCATCTTCGATTTTCAGTCCAAAGATATGACTTTTCCGTTCTCATCGAGGAGCCATCCCTTCTTGCTCCTCCTAAAGGCGCGATTGACCTCTTCGCGAAATCGATCTCGCTCGTCACCGCACGAACTAATTTTCAAGTCTTGCATTTGCTTCCAAATAGCTTCAATAATGTCGAACACGTTGTACCATGGCGCCTTTCGAAAGATATCCGTAACTCGCTCAAAATAAGGTGGAGGTCCAAACTCCCCGTCTCCTAAATGTTCTTGAGAGGCATCGAATAGGGTTTTAGTCTCCTCGCAAGCGAGCATATATAGGCTTTGATCTGGAATATAGCAATCTCTTGCTGCATACAGTACTGCAGCTCTGACCCGGTCAGGTGCGTTTGCCTGATTCTCTGCAGCCTCTAAGAAATCCTCGGACAATTCTCTAGAAAATGATTCTGTCACTTCTCAATCCACTGTGGGTTTGGTAACGACCCTTGTGCCATCGGTCACTTATTCTTCTGTTTTCGTTTGCTTCTCGTGCTGTTTCTGGATTTGAGTGACTTGTTACTCGCATCGTCCGCCTCATTAGAGATAGCAGAATGTAACATCTTGAAGCCCTCTCTCACTTCGGCCGCGATTGTGATAAATCCGTCCTTAACATATGGTGCCAAATTATCATCATCCCTGGCTCTTTGGTCTGAGGAGGGCCGAACATCCGAAGTTAACGATGGTTGAGTAGTCAGCTGGGACGACGCTAGTGGCGGTGGCGAAGATTTTGCGTCGCGCCTTACTGGCCAACCAATTATCATGTCTGCACCAGGCAATAGATCAACTCTCAGTGAGCCGTTGTAATACTTAGGGAATATGGGTTTTTCTTCGTGATTGACAATCATCATTAGTTCGTCAGCATTCAAGTCAGACTCAGGCCGGCTAACGAACCTAGTGGTAGTTTCAATTTCACGAAGGAGTCGCCTGGGCATTCCTCCAGGACTATTGAGCATATCACTTTGGTGCTTTAATCCAAGACAGATTCCGAACCAGATCAATGAGGAATCCGCAAAATCAAGTTTGGGAAAGAGAAGGTCCGCATAGTTAAAGCTACTACCTAGCATACAAGTGAGGTAACCAAGACAAAAGTCACGTACAAGAGCATTGCTATCTTGGATGATTACCTCAAAAGCTTTGATCAAATAGGGAACCCTATCTTCCATGGGGAGGTGAGAAAGAGATTCCAGGAATGCGTAAGGGAGATTGCCCTTGGTGAGCTTGCTCCATATAGTTGGACCAATGGATCCGGTCTCTCTAATTTGGTTGCAAGCTAGTAATACATTGTATTGGTCCCGATCTGCCTTTAGGGAGTCAGGAACATTTAGACTAGAAAGGATTGACCAAATGGTGGCTAACGACTGGTAGCGTAAAGAGCGAGTCTTTTGGTTTGTAAGTTCACGAATCAAGAACCAGCGGTCTAAAAGCTCTGCCAACAAAAATTGTGCGTCATAAAGCAAAATACTTTTTGCCATCGAATAGGAAAAAGTAGAGCAAAATACAGATATTGGTGAATCTTCGAGGATCGAACGTGATCTTGATTCAGTAAGGGCTTCACCAAATACGGCACCTAGAAAAGGACCAGACAATTCTCCTAACCTTGCTGATGGTTCGCCTTTTACAAACTTGAGCAATCTAGTTGGGACGATCCTAAAAGTAGATGTAACTGGTCTGTAGCTACTAAGAAAGGTAGTTGCCCAGGCAAGGAAATCTGTTAACTCATTGTCATTAACTACCAGCAAACATGGAAGTTCCGTCTTGACATCAGGGCTGTCTGACCAGATTGCAACGACCGACTCCTCTTTTGGTTTTGGTATGTCTAGTAAGCCATCATCACGGAGTTCACCGGAAAGACGGTGTCTTTCTGTCGAACTCAGGAGTTCCAGAAATTCGGAACGTGTAAGTTCTTTAGTCCACATTTTCCTTTCCGAACAAGTCTTTCACATCTACCTGTCGCGTAGACCCACTATTTTGTTGATTTAGCGCACTTTCCAAGAAGTCTGGGAGCGTATTCGTATAATGAATGGTTAACGAGGTCTTTGCTCGCGTAATTGAAGTATAAACCAGATTGCGCCTAAGTGGATGGGCGACAAATTGGTCAGCTCCAACAATATGAAGGGCACGGACTTCCAGACCCTTCGCGCTATGACAAGTCGTTACGCAGATTCTTTTTTGATCGGAAAACCGCATATAGGACTCACCGTCGACATCTCTTTGAAAGACACAGAGTTCTGTAAGGCCAGAAGAACGGAGCCGCGGTACCACCTTTTGCATGACGGTGTGAGTAGGACAAATGACTCCAAGCATCTCATCTGGGTAGGCTATAAGCTGCTGTTTTAGTAGAGTCAATAAATTATCGATCTGCTTGTCTAAGGAATCTGCGGGTTGAGCAAATACCTTAGATGGGAGGTCAGCCTCTTTGTACCTCATTGAAGGAACCAGTAAATTTGCAGGATCTGCGGGAATGGAAACGAGATCGGCTAGCTCACATATGGACTTTCCATTCCGATAGTGAAATTGAAGATTGGACCAGTTCTCTTTATTAATAACTTGCTGCCACATTTTGAGACCATCTACTCCCCTGTAAATACTCTGCTTGTGATCAGCGGCAACATAGCAAACTGGTGCCAAACTTCGAAACAGGCGCACCTGTTCATCCAAACAATCCTGACCTTCATCAATGAGG
>JAGQHH010000063.1 GCA_020431945.1 Cyanobacteria bacterium HKST-UBA02
ATTCTGCCATGCCATTCTGGGCGGTGCCTTTCGACAGCCCCGGAATAAGCGCTGATGCCAAGTTCGGGCGCACGGGAAAGCACACCGAATCGGCGGCCGACAGCCATTTCGAAGAAGGCCTGGCCAAGATGAAGCGCAAGGACTTCGACGGGGCCATCGATGCTTTCTCCCAGGCGATCTATTTTGCCCGCAATGGCTACCACCCCCAGTCCCATTACTGGCTCGGCATCTGTTACATGATCACGCTCCAGGACAAGAAAGCGATACTTTCCTTGCAGAAAGCCGTGCAGCAGTCGGTGGAGCCCCTTCCCGACGCCTGGGTAGCCATGGCCGAGATCAATATCCGCAATCATGATTTCGTGGAAGCACGAAAGTGTATCTCCTCGGCGATGATGAACAGGGCTTCTTCGGAGCGCTGCTCTTACTTGAGAGGACTCATGTCGGATGCCGAGGGCCAGTATGCCGTCGCTGCTACACATTACAAGCGGGCTCTCGGTAAGGTTCCCTGGACCTGGACCGACTGCTGGATGAAATATGCCGAATGCCTGATGAAAATGAAACGCTGGGCCGATGCCATCCACCAGTTCGAGGCGATTCTTCATAGCGAATCCATTTTGAAGGGCGAGCCCCTGGACCGGATCTATCATGATATCGGGGTATGCCGGCTGGCTATCGGCGATCACCAGGGCGCCATCGACAACTGGTTCCGTTCTCTCGACTACAATAAAGAGAACCCGGAAGTCTGGCTGCAGCTGGGAATGCTCTTCGAGGCCGAAAAACATTATTCATCGGCGGTGAAATATTACAAGGAATTCGCCAGACTGATGCCTCCTGATTCCAGGGACCCCAGGCTCCAGCAGGTTCGTGACCGGATCACCGGTATCGAGCACAGCCTGAGACCGAACGAGACGGCTCCTGAAATCGCTCAGCCTTCGCCATACATGCGCAAAGCGCTCGAGGGCCGGGGCGGGCCCGGTGGATACGATAATGGTGGCGGCGGTTATGACACCGGTGCCAATTCTGGCGGCGAGCCCGGCGGCAATTCCGCCGCTAATTCCGGTGCCAATTCCGGTGCCAATTCTGGCGAGCCGGGGGGCGCGCCGGTGAACGACAGTGACTCTGCCTTTTAGAATAGCTAGATGTTTCCGGCAGGCAATCGCAGGAATCAGCCGCTATGATGCAGGCATCAGGCGCCGGTATAGGCGGGCTCGCGCTTCTCCACGAAAGCTTTGACCCCTTCCTGGAAGTCGTCTGAGCGACCGGCGATCTCCTGGAGGCAGGCTTCGTATTCGAGCAGCTCTTCGAGGTCGTCGAAGAGAGCCTTGTTGAAAGCTCTCTTGGTGAGACCGAATGCCTTGGTAGGGCCGCTGGCGAGTTTTTCTGCCAGGGTCATTGCTCTTTCCATGACCGAATCTTCCGGCACCACTTCATTGACCAGGTTGAGAGCCAGAGCGTCGTCCGCCGAGAGCTTGTTGGCGGTGAGCATGAGCTCGAAAGCTCTGGTGGCGCCGATCAGGCGGGGCAGGAGGAAAGTCGAGCCCGAATCGGGAACCAGGCCCACCCGGGTGAAAGACTGGATGAAGGAAGCTTTCTGCGAGACGATCCTGAAATCACAGGCAAAAGCCAGGCTCGCGCCGGCGCCGGCAGCAACGCCGTTGACGGCTGCTACCACGGGTTTTTCCATGCGTCTCAGGCGGATGATGATCGGATTATATCTTCTTCTGATCGAGTCACCGAGGCTGGGGCGCTCGCCCATCTCCTGGGAGACGCTCCGGCTCTGGAGATCTTGACCCGAGCAGAAGCCGCGCCCGGAGCCGGTGAGCACCAGGCAGCGCACGCCACTGTCTTTTTCCATCTCTTTCAGAGCGTCCTGCAATCTGAATGTGAGCTCGTCGTTGAAAGCATTGAGTTTGTCCGGACGATTGAGGGTGATTATCCCGACTTTGCCTTTTTTCTCGGTCAACAGGATGTTTTCTTCGCTCATCGCTAGTTCTCCTTATTCTGATCTATTTCCCCGAGAAGCTCGGCTGTCTTTTCTCTAGAAAGGCTTTCATTCCTTCTTTCTGGTCTTCGGACGAGAAGAGCATATAGAAGTTCTTACGCTCGAAAGCGAGACCGTCCGAGATAGAGGTATCGAAGACTTTCAAGATCGCTTCCTTGGCCAGACGGGTGGCTACCGGCGACTTCTTGGCGATTTCCCGGGCCATGGCTTTCGCTTCTTCGAGATAGACTTCCACCGGTACCACTTTGTTTACCAGTCCGTGCTCCAGGGCTTCTCTGGCATTCATGGGACGTCCGGTGAGGATCATCTCCATGGCTTTATGCTTGCCCAGCACCCGGGTTAGACGCTGAGTGCCGCCTGCACCAGGGATGACACCGATATTGATCTCGGGCTGGCCGAGCTGAGCGGTTTCGGATGCGATGATGATGTCGCAGTTCATCATGAGCTCGCAGCCGCCTCCCAGGGCATAGCCGCTTACCGCGGCCACGATGGGCTTTTTGATGTTTCTGATGCGGTCCCAGGTAGAGAACCGGTCTTTGAGCATGATACCGATGGTGGTTTCCTCGGACATCTCCGAGATGTCTGCCCCGGCAGCAAAGGCACGTTCGGAGCCGGTGAGGATGATTACTCTGACCTCGTCCTCATTGTCGAACTCTTCGAGAGCGTTGACGAGCTCTTCCATGAGCTCGTGGCTGAGGGCGTTGAGTACTTTTGGGCGGTGCAGGGTGACGATGCCCAGGGGTCCGTCCTGTTCGGTGAGGATATTTCTATAAGTGGTCTTGTTCATCTTATTCTCCTGGTTATTCTCCTGGTTTTCCTGGCTAACCAGCCATCTTGGCTCCACAACTTCCGCAGTACATGAATTTTTCGGGCATCTCCGCCTGGCATCCCGGACAATTCTTCAGAGAGGCTGCCGGGCTTAGAGCCGGAGCTTCTTTTACTGAACGGGAATGAATCTCGGCATAGTCGAGCTCGGTCTTCTTCCGGAATGCCCTGAGACCCTGGGCGGTCTCATAGTGACCGGCATGCAGGGTGAGCCAGTCCCGGGCATGGCCGATAGTCATGCTCCAGGAGAAATCCCGCCAGAAATTGAGCTGTTGTTTCGTATAACGAGTGCACTCGGGCAGCTTGTTGCGGAGCTTGGCTGCCAGCTCCTCCACTGCTTGATCCAGCATCGAATATGGTACTACCTGGTTGACCAGACCCCAGTCGAGGGCTGTATAGGCGTCGATATTCTCGCAGAGCAGAAGGATCTCCCGCGCTCGCCGGTCGCCTACCATGAGCGGCAACCACTGGGTGGCTCCTCCGGCTGCCACCGAGCCCCGGGCGGCACCGACCTGTTTGATGGTGACATGATCGGCGGCTACAGCCAGGTCGCAGGCCATATTGAGCTCGTTGCCGCCCCCCACCACCATGCCGTTCAGCCTGGCAATGGTGGGCTTGCCGATATTGCGCAGGCGGTCGTGCATCTCGATGA
Organism: Cyanobacteria bacterium HKST-UBA02; assembly: GCA_020431945.1. The sequence continues at coordinate 3,480 of JAGQHH010000063.1, forward strand.
ATTGATACATCCACTTGTAATAGTTGTTGGGCTTGCTGAGGATCTGCTCTTCCTGCTCCTTCAGGTCGGCTCCGGTGCAGAATGCTTTGTCGCCGGCGCCGGTGATCACCAGAACCGATATCTCGTCGTCCCGACCGACGTCCTGGTAAGCGTCGGCAAGCTCTTTCAAGGTGAGCATGTCAAAGCAGTTGAGAACATCGGGACGGTTGATGGTGATGGTTGCGATATAGCCTTTTTTCTCGTAGATAATTCGCTTGAAGCCCAGAGACTCCGGGGTCGCGCCGTTGAGCTGTGGTTCTTGGACTACGGATTGCGCCATCTTCGGCTCCTTTTCTGGTCTGTCCTTCCGGTCTGTACGATTGATTTGAAATCAGACCGTCTGTTCTACATGCTGTCCCTGGGGAAACTCGCTCGATATGTTCTGAACGATACTCAACTCTTTCATCCGCTTCTCCAGCCACTCCTTCTCGATGATTGCCTGGGTGACCTCGCCCCGGGCGATTTTTCCGCGGATATTGCTGGCTTCTACTTCAGCCTGGATCTTGTTGTCTCTGATATCGGTTATGGTGGCTCTCAATTTGACCAGCATCCCGGGCAGGGTCGGGGCCAGGTGCGAAACCTGGACATGACAGCCCATGCCTTCCTCGTGGGGCTCGAGATAGTCGAGGATGAGCTTGCGGGCGGCAAACTCCATATGATGGACCAGGTACGACGTCGAGTAGAGGTCGTGGACAGTGATCCCTTCAAAGGCTGCGGTCATGTCGGCGGTGATCTCGACTTCCAGCTCGGCTGTCTGTCCTACGCTAATCCCTGGTTTCATTTCTTCTCCTGGCTGTTTTCTATGCTTTCGTTGCGACGATCGACCACTCTTACGGCCTTGCCCTCGCTTCGGGGAAGGGTCTTCGGCTTCATCAGAACGACATCGGCGGTGAGACCGAGGCTGTCTTTCAAGACTCCCTTGATCCTCCTCACCAGTTGTCCGAACTCGAGCTGACCGTCATCGAACTGACCCCATTTTTGAACCAGCTCCTCGGTGACTTCTACCTGTACTTTGAGAATATCCAGGGCCCGGGCTCTTTCCACCACGAGCTGATAGTGAGGGCTCAGATCGTCGATCTGAAGAAGCACTTTCTCGATCTCGGATGGATAGAGGTTCACTCCCCGGATGATCAACATGTCGTCAAGCCGCGCCTTCACTCTCTGCATGCGTACCATGGTCCGCCCGCAGGGACAGGGATCGCGATAAAGCCGGGAGATATCGCCGGTTCGATAGCGGACCACCGGAATCGCTTCTTTCTCCAGGCTGGTGAAAACGAGTTCGCCTTCCTCGCCCAGAGGCAGTGTCGCTCCGGTATCCGGATCGATAATCTCGGGCAGGAAAAGATCCTCCCAGATATGCAAGCCATTGCGACCTTCGATGCATTCCATCGAGACTCCCGGACCCATGACTTCGCTCAAACCGTAGATATCCAGGGCCTGGATTTCCAGATCGTTTTCGATCTGGGCACGCAGCTCTTCGGTCCAGGGCTCGGCTCCGAATATGCCGATCTCGAGATTGATGGTTTCTCTGGCGATGCCCAGATCGCTCATGGTGTAAGCGATATTCAGAGCGTAAGAGGGAGTGGAGAGTAGGATGCGGGATTGGAAATCTTGAAGAAGCAAGATCTGCTGCTGGGTTCGCCCGCCGGATGCCGGCACCACCGTGGCGCCGAAATTCTCGGCACCGTAATGCATGCCCAGACCGCCGGTGAAAAGACCATAGCCATAAGCGTTGTGGATGATATTGCCGGGCCTGGCTCCGGCACAGGCCAGAGAACGTGCGCAGGCCTCTTTCCAGGTAGCCAGATCGTTATCGGTATAGCCGACTACCGTCGGTTTACCCTTGGTCCCCGAAGAAGCGTGCAGGCGTCTCACTTTACTCAGGGGCTCGGCAAAAAGCCCGAAGGGATAAGTCTGTCTGAGATCAGACTTGGTCATGAAAGGAAAGCCGGCCAGATCCGCCAGGCTTTTCAGGGATCCTGGCTGAACCCCCGCTTTCTGGCAGCGTTCCCGGAAGAGGGGGACTTTGTCATAGACTCGCTCAACTATGCGTTGAAGCCTCTCGAGCTGCAGTTTTTCCAGATCTTTACCGGCGAGACACTCCGCCTCGCGATTCCAGATGAAAGTATCCGACTTCGTTGCCACGGTCGCGTAACAACCTATATAAGTTCTGACGTCGAACCATGATAACCGGTCGGTGCGGCATTGCCGCCAATCCCTAATTAAGCGTGAATATTTGGGCTGATTTCAGTCCCGGCTCCTGCTGACAAGCCTGAATTCATGACAGCTCACCGGCTGCTTGACATTGTCCACGCCTGTCTTTCCGCTGATTGTTTTTGCTGACTGTTTTTGCTGACTGTTTTTGCTGATTGTATCGTCTGGCTGTTTCGTCTGGCTGATTTGCCTGATTTTGTTGATACTGCCGGTGATGGCTGGGTCAGCCGCCAGCATTCCACTTCTCTTTTCGGATCCTGGGTCGATAGTCCTTGAGCACCAGGCTGAAACCGTTTTCTCCGGCCAGGATCGGGTCCATCAGGGCGAAGTGATAGATTGTCCACTCCTTGAGTTGGCCTCTCCGCACAACGTGTAGACGCAGGCGTGCGGATTGCAGCCGGGGAAGGAGCTTCTCCAGCTCTGCCTGCGCGATGGCGCTGCCGTCAGGGCGCAGGACCGGACCTGGATCCCGGGGATGCAAATAAGCGGAAGCTTCTTTCCCGAGGGCCTGGCGAATAGCCCGGTCAACGCTGGCATAGACATAGCTGTCATCGTATTCTTCGTCGGCACCGGTTGGAGCCGGATGGGCGCGGTCGCCGTCCTTCGGCTTGTATTCGATGCCCTTGCTTTCCTCCGGTCTCTCCAGGGAGCCTTCCTCGAGCGATGTACGCAGGCGTAGAGTAAATCCCTTCCATGCATCGGTGTCAGGATCTTTGAGGAATGAATCCAATTCCGCTTCGCTCATCTCTTTGCCGTATGCCATTGCCAGAGGCAGGAAAAAGGGTTGATAGCCCCGGTTGAAATCGACTACCACATCGACGATCACATCCTGGGGCTGCTCCCAGGGTAAAGTACCTTTACCAGCCTCCACGCTCTTTGTAAGACGAGTGGCCCGCTCGATCCTGTAACTGAACGGTTTGCCTACCAGAAAAGCCAGATTTGGCTCTTCCGAAGAGGCATAAACCAGATAGGAGACCCAGCCGCCCTTCTTCGGGCACTGGCAGGCATTGCCGCCGAAAAGCTCGATTGTCTTCTTGTAATCTCCGCTGCTAGCACTTTGAAGAAATGCGGTGGCGGACTTCTTTGGATCGGCTTCGAAGTGGGTCTGGTAGATGCCGGTAAGCACCACGCCTAGCACCAGCACCAGAAGCAATGTGTAAAGGACTCTCATACCCCTAATCTAACAAGAATTTAGCCCTCTGTTTTCTCCGAGAATACCAGAGACAAAACCAGAGACGATATGTTAGTTTCATGCAGTTTAGCATGTGAGGGTGACCTGCCTGATGGTGACGCTTTCCACGACCCTGGTGATTCTCGCGTTTTGCCTCATCTCGGTAGTTTTTCTCTGGCGTTTCGTCAGGGACCGGGACTGGGAACGTCTTTCTACCAAAGCTCTAGCGCCGGCCCTCAAAATCCATGCTGCTTTCATGGTTCCAGCGCTTCTGGCTATTCTCGCTCTCTGGGTGGTTAATGTCGAGGTCGGTCAGATAGTCCTCTGCTTTGCCGTCTCCTTTTTCGTGCCTACTCTTCTCAGCCATTCGGGCATGACGCCATATTTGCGCTCCCTCCTGCTCCTCGCCCTGGCTCTGGCTGCCACCCTGGTCCTACCCGCCGAAGGTTACAAACTCCCCTGGGCCGGCTTAATGGTCGGCTTGATTCTTTCCAAGACCATCGATGTCATCGCCCTGGAAAAAGAGCCCACCCTTGAAGACGTCTTGCCGGCCTTTCTCTGGCTGACAGGCGCATACTGGACTAAAACCGCCGATACTGCCAACTGGCTCCACCTTCACCAGCAAGTCATTCTCGGTGCTCTGCTGGTAGCAGTTGTAGTCCGCTGGTTCCAGGGACCTTTCTTGAAAGAAGACAAGCTTTACGTGAAGCGACTCACTTTTTCCGCCATCGGTGGTCTTCTTCTCTTGATAATGGTAACCAAGGTTTTCGTGGCAATGGAGGTGACCTCCCTCGCAATAGTGGCAGGAGCGGGCTTTTTCCTCGCCTATGTGCTGGAATCCCTGGATTCTGGTCAGGATACACCCGTTCTCAAGGCTGTCAAACAGCTGCTCTTCATCGGTATCTTTACTCTTGTAGTAAGCCGTCAATTCGGAATGATCGGACTCATGGTCCTTGCCAGCACGACTATTGTTGCTGCCGCCCCTCACGCCGCAGCGCTTGCTGGACTTTTCTGGGGAGGTCGGGTCCTCCTGCAGTCCTTCACCTTCGAATTCAATACGAATATGACCGGGGTCAACGTAATGCATGCGTATACGAGCGCTGCGCTATACGGCGGTTTCTTCCTGGCTATTGTTCTCAGTATCTTGCTCATTAGGTCGGGAAGCCGCCTTGCCTCATGTCTTCTTGCAGTTACAGCGGCAGTGGTCGGACCTGTCTCTGCTAATTTCTTCCTGCATGCGGAGCCATCTGCAGCCCTCCTTCTCTCTTCGCTGATAGCCTGCGTGCTAATGGTCTTCCTGGCAACGCCGCTAAGCGAACATGAAACAAAGAATCTCGAAGGGATTATGCTGGTGCCATCGTTGATGGTGTCTATTGCTATCCTCACAAACCAGCTTCTCGAGACCGGAAAGAGTGTTGATTCGCCGATCAGAATCTGGGTGCTTATCGTGATTGGTTTTGTAGCTTCGGTGGTCCTTTTTGCCGCCAGCAAGTTGCCTTCAGACCCGCGTAAAAAGCCCGAACTTGATCCTGAAATTGTGTCAAAAGGTGATACCCACAAAGCTATTCAGCTTCCCCTGGAGCCTGACCCCCCCAAGGATGAGAAATCTGGAGAGTCATCGGGTTAGATATCAAGTTTTGGAAGTCAACCGATATCGGTTGACTTTAAAAACAGACTTGGTGGTCTTTCGAGTCTGAACTTTTTTGCTCTATGAGTCGTTCTATAGACAGGACAAGAGGAGGTTCTGATGGAAGAAACCCCTGTTCTAACTCTATTCGAGGAATTCGAGACTCGCTTTCCTTCAGAGGACGACTGTGTCGAAGAACTCTATTGTTGTCTGGTCGAAGGTGAGGCTGTATGCCGTCACTGCGACTCCTTCGCTATTAGCAGAGACGCCGGAAGTCGGGTGATCGACTGTTTGCGCTGTGGAAGGCGTACCTGGTTTACCGCAGGTACATTCTTCGAGCGAATTAGAAGTGTTCGTCCCTGGCTTCTAGCTATGTGGATTCTGGAGCGTGGTGGTGCTCTGAGCGCTTCTGTCTTGCAGAGGCTGTCAGGGGTAGCCTATTCCAGCGCCCATGCTCTCTTGAAAAAGCTGAGCATGGTTGCCGGAGAAGCGATGTCTGGGAAATCCTTCCTGGTATCTTCCTCTCGATTCTCGGCGGTGTTTTCGAGACGGAGCCGTGAGACTCCAGCACGCCGGCATCCGATAGCAGAGCAGGAGGAACTCGAGGGACGCCAGGACAAGCTTCAGTATCAAGAACAAGATTGTCAGGGTGAGCTTATCGATTCGAGAATTTCAGGCATATTCGGAAATGAGACTATGATTTGCGACCTGCTCAAGGATGGACCCGTGAACTTCGACACTATGTCTGAGGAAAGCGGGCTTGATTCCGGAGCGCTCTCCGCATCCCTTGCCATGCTGGAGCTTGACTGTGTAGTCAGGCGGATCGCAGGCGATGTCTACGAGTATGTCCCGATCCCGCGGCTAGAGGACGATCTTGCCCGGTGTGGTGAGTCCGGCGAGGCCGGCATGGCCCTGCTCGAGGGCTTGATCGAGCGATTCGGTTCGTTTATCAGGGATGTTTATAAGGGGATCAGCCGTAAATATCTTCAGGGCTATCTCGGTCTATTCTGGTTGAGGATCGATCGTAAGTTCTGGAGACCAGGAGCTTTACTGGATCATTGTTGTCGCTACGGAGAAATGTCTGGGCGCTCGATAAGAGAATATGTGACACCACTGGTGGTAGAGGTGGTGGGCTGATCAGGGGAGCCATTTGAGAGCTAGCGGATTTTATAGCGGTCGGATGAAATGCGAGTGAGGCGACCGTCCTGGGTCCTCTCGACTACCACAGACAGTGTTTCCGAACTCTGGGTGAATCGTCTGCTGAGGTGAATGTCGCCGGCTTTTTTTCGACCCCTGATCTCTATTCTGATCTCGTTGCCGGTTGAGGTGAGCTCGAATTTGACCGGCTCGTCTGTGGGATTGGCGATCTTTAGATCGTATCTCGGATAGGCGACGGTAGCATCATAGCCGGGTTCGATGGAGCCGATGGGGCGCGAGTGGTTCGTTCTTTCCACTACCGAGAGACCGGCTTCCAGGGCTGATTTGTAGAGGAGCGAGGAGACCAGGCAGATGCCGCCGCCGACGGTCCGGCCCGTTCCTGTGCCTTCGTAGCTGGCGGCTGACACGAAGCCACGGTCGTTAACGCGCGGGCCAACCGTGTTATTGAAGGAGAAGCTCATGCCTGGCTTGAGGATAAAGCCATTGATTCTGGAGGCTGCCATACCGATATTTTGCTTCTGCGCAGTCTTTAGAGAGGTTATGCTGGCTGAGTTTGTGCAGAGGCTGTCGGCGAAGGGGCGGACATAATAGTAGCCAAGAAAAATCAGCATGGGAACCAGACAGATCGAGTATGAGGCATTTTTGAGCAGCTTGTTGGTCATTCTTTCAATTGCCATTTTCCTGTCTTTTGTTATCCAGCCTGCCAAGCTCCTGAATCTTTTATCACGGGGTGATAGAAAGCTCCAGGGGAGTGGAGTGGCCTTTGATCAGGTCTGTGTACATTCCTTCCAGTTTGACCGGGTTGAGCTGGAATTTGCCGGGAAGTTCCATGCGGACCAGAGTGTGGAACTCCGATTTGCCCTGCGGAATCTCTGTTCCGAAAAAGACTATACGGTCGTCGAGGATATCCTGATGGGTCCACCAGGGGGCTCCCCAGTCTCCTTCGATGACCGAGCCGCCGTCTTCGCCGCTGAGGTTCTCTTCCTGTCCGCGGCTTTCGACGACTTCGCCGCCGCTGGGTAAGGGTGCTTCGAGAATAACGTAGGGCAGAGACATGGGCGATTCGACGTAGACCTTCATGAGCAGGGTCTCTCCGGCTTTGACAGGACCTTTGAGAGGCACGGTCTTGAGCTTGAGATTGCCACTGCTGACGGTTCCGGCTGTTTCGAGCTTGAAGAAGCTGCGGCGTACTTTCAGTCCACCGGGTGCTCCGTAGGCATCGAGATTCTCATCCGGTTTGAGGGTTTTGAAATAGCTCAGGAGGCTGCGGTAATAGAGCCTGCCTGTCGTGGTCAGATTCAGAGTCAGACCGGATGAGAGGTCCGACAGGGGCAGATCCACTGTCTTTTCTGTGGAGTAGAGCTCGCCGGGGGCGAAAGCAAGTTGCTTGAGGGGGCTCGTTCCTTTGAGAATATCAGCGATGAGCTCGCTCCTGTCCGGGGACTGGAATGCCAGGGCTTCGGCGATGAGTGCTCGCAGGACTTCGGCGGTGGTCTTGGTGTTTGACCAGCCGTCTTTGGAGCGATGGAGAAGAAGCCAGGTCTTGATCCTCTCGATCCTGTCGCTATTGTCCGGCTCCACTGCCAGGACCGCTCTGAGGGCGAGAGCGGTGCTCTCGACGCCTGTATAGCGATAAGTGTAGTCGGTGGCGCCGATTACTTTGAGACGGGCGAGCATTTCTTTGGTGTGCTCCCAGTCTTCGGTGCTGGCTGTCTTATTGGCCAGAGCGGTGAGCATGGTGCCGGTGTTCCGGGCTGCATCCCGGGCACCGGTGTTCATCTGGATCATGGTCAGGTAGGCGAGATACTCGGGTTGGGCGGTTTTGACCCTGCTTTCGAGATACGCCATTACTTTCTTGTCTGGCTTCTTGCCATAGATGCTCAGTGTGTAAGCCACTCTCGCCAGATCAAGCCGCTTCTCGCGGCTGGTGTAATTCTCCAGGAGCTTGGGATCGTCCAGGAGTTTTGCTAGATCTTTGCTGTCTGCTTCGAGCCTTTTCAGACCCTCGTCGATGAGATAGCTTTCCACGGCATAACCTGAGTCTTTGAGCTCTTTGAACCCTTCTAAGACCAGGGCGGTGAGATAGGGATTGGTCGCGTCGTCCTGCCACCAGCCCCAGCCTCCGTCGCCGTGGCGGAGCTCTTTCAGGCGGGCCATGCCTTTCTGATAGACGGTCTCGAACTTAGCCATGTCTTCTTTCGGAAGAGACATGCCGAGCGTTTTGTTGAGCTGCATGGCTATGGTGGACGGCATCAGTCGGCTCATGGTCTGCTCGGTGCAGCCGTAAGGATAATCGATCAGGGAGGAGAAAGAGCCACGCACCTGGCTGATGGTGGAGCCGGAGAGGCTGATGCTCAGCTTCGGGCTTTCCATGTCCGGAGTGATCCGGAAGGGTACCGTATAGGATCGTTTCTCCTGGTTGAGAACCCCGGAGTCGACCATCGCGATGGGAAGTCCGAAAGCTCTGATGGGGAGCGCTCTTTCCAGGTAGTCGCCGGCTGTCTGTCCCACTGCTTTCAGGCGGACGGTGGCGTCCCCGGTGCCGACCACTTCGATGGGCCAGGAGTAGCTTGCTGCTTTGTCCTTTTCGATGGTGAGCTTCTTGACGAAAGCCTCTTTCGATTTGAACTGATTGCTGGGGGTGAGGGTGAGAGTGACTTCCTGATTCTGATTGGAATAGTTGTGCACCACCGCACCGATCTCCGAAACATCGCCCCGGGTGTAGAACCTGGGCAGGGCGAGACGGGCGATGATATCCTGGGTGACGAGCACTTTCTGGACCTGGGCACCGACGTCGACTCCGGCGGTGATGCCGCGGACGGTGGCGCGCCAGGTGGTCAGATTGTCCGGCAACTGGACGCTGGTTGTGACTTCACCCCGGGCGTCCGTGACCAGCTCGGGGAGCCAGGCAGCGGTGTCTTTGAAATTCTTCCTGAGCTTGGGCTCGATCTTGTCCGGACCGCCTGAGTATTGCTCGGGAAAAGAAGAGAGGGTTACGACCCAGTTCTCTCGTTTGCGGAAGAAGAATTTCTGGATGTCCGGGGTGGCGTCTCCACGGATGGAGTAGATGCTTTCGTCTACCACGCCCAGAGAAAGCTCGGCGTTCGGAACCGGCTTGCCCTCCTGATCCGTGGCTTTGAGCTTGTATTTTACCGTCTCGCCGGGCTTGTACTTCTCTTTGTCCGATTCGATGGCAATGTTCATGAAATGGCATTCCGGCGAGACGAGAATGCTCTGGGTCTGGTTGTAGAACTGTTTTTTGCCCGCCACCATGGAGACGTTCACGAACACATTCGGTCCATATTCTTTTTTGATCGGGATCTCCACCAGGGCTGCCGAGGAGTCCAGGGGGATCGTCTTGTAGTTATGAATCTTCGTGCCTTCGACGGAGACCAGGGCGGTATAGCCTTCGTCTCCCTTGAAGGGACCTGATACCACTGCCCGGGCTGTCTCTCCCGGCTGATAGACCTTTTTGTCCAGGGTGATCTTGAAGGGCTCGCGCTCGGCTTTCCCTGATCCCAGATAGAGGGGGGTGCGGTCGCTTGCGATCCAGACCGAGTCCCCACTGCAGGAAATCGCTCCGGCATTGTTCTTGACCAGGGCGCTGATATAGAAAGTATCTGTGGGCCATTGCTTGCTGGATGCGAACGTAAGGCGGGCGCGACCTTTCTCATCGGTGTTGACGGTCTGGCTGAGCAAGATCTGCTCGTTTCCATGCTCGTGGCTGGCGGCGTCCCAGGGCCAGCGCGAGAGGGTGACTTCCACGGCTTTGTTTGCTACCGGCTTGCCGTCATAATCGAGCACCAGCACTTCGGCGCCTATGGATTCGCCGACCCGGACTACCCAGGAGCTGGGGTTGACGAAGACTACATAGTCGCCGGAGGTGACCAGGGTGGAACCGCTGGCGGTTACGGTGAGACGGGAGATATCGGTGACCTCGGCTTCGATTTTGTAATTCTTGTCCTGATAGTCGTTATAGAAGTAGGGGGAGTTGCGCACGCTCTCAATCGGGCTGGTATCGAACTCGATCTCGGCTTCTCCGGCTTCGCCTGTCTGGGCGAATCCTTCCGAGACCAGGCTGCCGCCATAGTCGTATTCGTACTCGTAGTCTTCGCCTTCGCCGCTCCAGCTGTCATAGAACGAATAATATTCGGGACGGGGCTCGAGGTTGTAGCGTTTCGTCCAGTCCGGCGAAGAGTAGACCGAATATTTCACCCTGGCATTGGCTACCGGGCCTCCGAAGAAATAAGTGGCCCTGACCTGAGCTTTTACTTTGTTGCCGGCGGTGGTTCTGGTGGTCCCGGGAATGATCTCTACTTTGTATTCGGGCTTGCGGTATTGAGCCACTTCGATGGCCTGATAGCTGGAGCTGCCGTCCGGATAGTTGAGGGTCAACTGGTAGGCTCCGGTCTTGCCATTCTCGGGAATGGTGAATTTGCCGTTCACGGTGCCGTGACCGGACATATAGAGAGTCTCGTCCACGAGCCTGGTGTTGTCGGGATCTTCGATGGTTACCTGAATGGCGGTGTCCGGATCGAGACGCTTGAAGCCTGAGGAGGCGAGCTCGCGCATGAGGGCTTTGTAATAGACGGTCTGACCCAGGCGGTAGACGGGCCGGTCGCTGTAGAAATAGGTGGAGTAGTGGCGGTCCTGACCTTCCCAGTAGCCCGCCGCACCATAGGCGGTGAAACTCCCGATGCTGCCGATCACCACCGGGTTGTAAGTGGATCGCTTCAGTCCCTCCAGGAGCAGGATGCCGTCCTGGTCGGTCTTTCCCTCAGCCAGTCTGGTGAGCCCGCTATTGCTTTCTCTCTCGAAGAGCGATACGGCGACATCCGCCACCGGCTTCAGGGTTTTCAGGTTGACGGCCCGGACCAGGCTCTGGTCGGGGCTGTGTTTGACCACCAGACCGAGATCGGTGACCGAGAACCACCAGATGGATGAGGTGCGCTTTTTACCGCTCACATCCACCGCCTCTGCCACCACCACATAGTCGCCGGGCTCGAATTTCTCGTCGAGCTTGAAATCGGCCCGAGCCGAGTCGGTGTAATCGCTCTCCAGCTCTCGTTTGCGCTGAACCACCGGGCTCTCGTCCGAGTAAGGGTTATGGAACTTCTTGTTATAAGTGGTGTACATGGAGAGATCCGAAGACACCTCCACCCCAGCCTGTTTCATGGGCTCCGAGGCTACGAAGTCCTGGAACTTCTTCTTATAGATCTTCACCGTGGCTTCGGTGGCGCCGGTGGCATTCACCCAGAAACGGGGCTTCTCCGAGGTGGTGAAGACTCTCGTATTGCTGGCTATGGAGATATAGGGCTCCAGGGCGGCCATCTTGATTGGATCGTTGATGCTGGCGATCTTGCCGTCCTCGATCATGACGCTGTTCACATAGGCTGTGGAGAAACCTTTTGCCTGGACTCTTATGGAATACTCGCCCACGGGCAATTGCTCGATCTTGAAATTGCCGTCGTCGTCCACCCAGGCTCCCCTGGTGATGGTGTTTCCGTCCCTGGGGCCGTTTGCCACGGCGAAGACTTTGTTCTGCCTGATGTTATAAGAGTAGAGACCAGAGCTTTCCTTCTCCAGGGCGATCTGCCCGGTGACCGAGCCCACCGGCTTGTCCAGCATCACTGCCAGGATGCCGAAAAGGATCACTTTGAGAATGAAGAATTCCCAGGAAAGAATAGTGTTCTTGGGACTTTCGATAATCTTATTTGTAGACATTTGAGGTTAGTTTATAGAGCTCGCATTGCTCGTTTGCGGGGATGCCTGCTTTCAGTTTGCCGATGACCATTTGATAGTGAGGGTCGCTTGCTTCTCCAGGAAGAACGACACCACCGCGCCCGCCCCGGCGGACCAGAAGCCCGTCCCGGAGGGGGTTGAGATCCCTGAGACCGGTGAGAGGCTCGGTGGCCTCCACCACGGTCACCTGGACCTTGAGAGAATCGATCTCGTTTTCTTTTATCTGAGGATAACGATATTCACGGTTGATAGCATTTTCGGTGGCATAGACCGTGGCCAGGACCAGGTCGCCATGAAGTGGTTCCAGGGCTCCCCAGCAGGCCCTGGTCCGACCTTGCTTCGAAAAGGTGACGAAGGTCCCCCGGGCTTTCTTGTAATCCGGTAGGACCCGGTATTCTCCGGCCAGCTCATCGAGGCTCTTTCGTTCAGAGACCGGGAGAAAGTGGTTGACCAGGGTGGCCCGGGCGATTTCGGCGAGCCCGGCAGTTTTTGCTATGCTGGTGGCTTCTCTGGCAGGAATAATGCCTTCCTGGTTTGTTTTTCTTAAGACCGGGGATGGCGAAATTCGCGAGAGCGACCGTCCCGGAAGGGCGAGGGCCGCTAGTATACAGGCGATCATTGTCAAGCTAAGCAAAAATGTCTGCATTGTCAGCCTGGCTGGTGGGTGATCTTCCGTCTATTATGAAGCAGCCAGGTCAAATAGAGGTCAAGGGACTGTAAAGGTCGGGGCCCGGAAATTGCTCTTCTCGAGCCTGGCGGAACAACTTTTTCAGAATAACCTTTTAATATGAACGACACGCCCAGAAATCCTCATCGACGCCGCTTCCTGAAAAGCCTTCTTTCTCTGGGAGGAGCGGTGGAGACCGGGCGGGAGGTTTCGGCCAGGCCCCAGGGCAAGACTGCCTTTTTCTGGTGCGATCTCCAATCAGGCAATATAGGCTTTCCTACCGGTCTGAATGTGCCCAGCGCCCGGCCGGGATCGGTGATGAAACTGGTTACCGCCGCAGCGCTTCTCGAGGAGGGGATTTTCAATCCGAACCAGACTATAGACTGCACCGGCACTTTCCGAACCGAGCGAGACACCTACAAATGTCCCCGGGGTCACGGTCCTCTTTCCATAGAGCAGGCTATCGCTTATTCCTGCAATGTTTTTTTCGCCCGGGCCAGCCATACTGTCGGTGCCGGGGTGATCCTCCACTATGCACGGCTTTTCGGTCTGGACCGGGGGGTGGCCGGCAGCGCCTTCTCGTTTCCCAAGGAGATCCCCCTGGATTCGGTACGACTGGCCCTGGGGCTCGATCCGGATCTCAAGCCTTCGGCTCTGCAATTGATGCGGATCGCCGCCCTGGTAGGCAGGCGGGGTCGGATACCTTTTCTCAAGAGTGCCGAAGTGCAAGCCGCTTCGGATGACAAGCCATTCGAGCTCGACCTGCGGGAAGATACTTTTAAACGTCTCAGGAATGCCATGATCATGGCTGGCCGGGAAGGAACGGCGAAAGAGCTCGATCCCGAGGATCGCCTGAAGCTCGCTGTGAAAACCGGTACAGTGGCGCATGGAAAGAAATTCGAGTCCTTCATAGTGGGCTTTTTCCCTGCCCTGCCGGCTGATCGGGAGCCGGATCACGCCTTCTGCCTGCACGCCCCTTCGGGCACCAGCCATGATGCTGCGGTTCCCCAGGCACGCCGAATGCTTTTTTCCGTGGACTGGCCCTGAACTCATGCGGCGAGCCGGAGCTCTTGTACTTTCTCTTTTAGTTTCGCTCTCCCTTTTCTGTTCGGAACAGGCGTCAGGTACGGCACCCGGGCAAGTGGCAGTGAATCTTTTCTGTGCTTACGGTCCAGTGGAGACGGTCCAGGTTCGCGGTCCCATGGCACTTGCCGGCCCGGGGGAGAGGGTCCTTCCTGCCGGGGGCTCTTACAGGGTCTTCATGAAGGGCGGGCTCTTGCAGCTCTGTCATCAGGACAGGGACCGCCAGGTTCCCATGGCCGGCGGCCGGCGTCTTGTTCTCAAGGCTCTTTCCGGACGGGGAATTACCATCGAGCGTCCCGATGGTCTGGTCCGGCGTTATTCAGGCAGTATCGTCGTGAGTATGAGGCAAAACCATCTCAGCCTGGTCAATCTGGTTCCCCGGGTCGACTATGTGCGTAGCGTGGTGGCATCGGAGCTTCCGATCTCGTTTCATCGAGAGGCTCGCAAAGCCCTGGCTGTTCTGACTCTCTGCCGTCTCGACAACAGCAAGGGAGTGGTCGATGATACCACCGAGTATGAAGCTTATAAGGGTCTAGACCCGATCACCCCGGTAACCGAAGATGCGGTGGCGAAAGTTTTTCGCCAGAGGCTGCGGTTCAAGAAGCGGACTATAAGGGCCTTTTATCATTCCACCTGTGCCGGCTCCACCAGCGATGGCCGGGAGATCTTCGGCAAGGGGGCCGCCAGTCTCGACTATCTCCAGTCGGTGCCCTGTTCTTTCTGCAAACAGTCTCCTTTCTTCGAGACTCGCAGCACCAGGATACCGGTCGAAAAGGTAAGAGAGATTTTCGGTGGCGCACTACCAGTGGTGACAGAGAGGGGCAGCGGTGATCGTCCCCTTCTGATTACTCTAATGGGCAAAAATGGCTCGGCCGTCAAAGTGCTGAGCGGCTATCAGACCTGGCTCGCCTTCGGCAGGAGTCTTGGCTGGGGCCGAATACCAGGCACACGCTATGAAATCGAGCCGGTCAATTGGAAAGGCGCCGATGGCGCAGGCTATCTGGAAGTACGTTCATCCGGCGCCGGTCATGGAGTCGGTCTCTGCCAGTGGGGGGCTCAGGGTCAGGCTCTCGCGGGCCGCGATTACAGGGAGATCCTCCATTACTATTTCCCGGCAGCGGAGCTGTATGATATTTTTGTTCCATGAATATGAATCCTCCCCCCAGGGAAGTCCCGAAAGGGCTGCCGGCAGCTGAATATTTCAAGCTTTCCATCCGTTATCTGATCATGGGCTGGACCCGCAACGCCCTGCGCTCCGGGCGAATCGGGCTCGATTGCGATCGCGAGCAGATTGCCGGTACGCCTCTTGCCGAGATGACTGCTTCGGACTATCAGTTCTTCGCCCGGCTGGTGGAGGGACTGGACAATGGTGTTTCCTTCTCCGAGAGCCTGGTGCGATTTTCGAGAGCCATGCTCGATTCTGCTCGGGAGACCGTGCGGGATTCGGTGCGTAATTACAGGGGCAGTGATGAGAACGACGTCATCAAGCTGATTCGCTTTGGTTTCGAAGAGTCTTTCAAGGGTTTCTCGAAAACCGCTACCGACGCCTGCGT
>JAGQHH010000064.1:0-9478 GCA_020431945.1 Cyanobacteria bacterium HKST-UBA02
GATGTCTGGTGGGAAGGCATGACCGATACCCCGCCTGCCGAGCTCATCGACTGGGAAGGCAATCCCTGGACTCCGGAAAGCGGACGAAAAGCAGCGCACGCCAACGCTCGCTTCACCGCCCCGGCTTCGCAATGCCCCTCCATCGACGAAAAATGGGAAGACCCGGAAGGAGTTCCCATCAGCGCTTTCATCTTCGGCGGCAGAAGAAGCAACACCATGCCCCTGGTAGTGGAATCCTTCAACTGGGCTTACGGAGTCTATATGGCTTCCACCATGGGCTCCGAGACCACCGCCGCCGCCATCGGCGAAGTCGGTATCGTCCGCCGCGATCCCATGGCGATGAAGCCCTTCTGCGGTTATCACATGGGCGACTATTTCGCCCACTGGCTGTCCATGGCAAACAAAGTCCAGAACCTCCCGCGCATCTTCTGTGTCAACTGGTTCCGCACCGACGAGAAAGGCAAATTCATCTGGCCCGGCTTCGGCGAAAACATGCGGGTCCTGCAGTGGATCTTCAATCGGGTCAGCAACCGAGCCGGTGCTGTCGAGTCCAAGCTCGGCTGGACCCCGACCTATGCCGATCTCGAATGGGAAGGTCTCGAGGAAGTCTGCGACAAGACTTTCGGCAAGCTCATGAGCATCAGCAACGATCACTGGCTGGCGGAGCTCACTCTCCACAGCGAGCTTTTCGAGTCCCTGAGCGACAAGCTTCCGAAAGAGCTCAGCCTCAAGAAAGAGCTGTTCAGCGTCACTTTCAGAAAGCCCTGAATTCTGAACCAGTCTCTTCTGAAAATATCAGGGGCGGCTTCGAAGCCGCCCCTTTTAATTCTGTCGATTATTTCCTGTCTGCCACCGAGAAGAAATACAGCCTTGCCGGAGAATCGTATAAAGCTCTCAGAGTAGCCTTCTCTTCCTCGGCAAGTCGCTTGGGCTCATAACGCCCGGGACCGATAGTCTTCATGGCACCGGAAGAGTGCATCAGGTGCTCCTTGACCGGGCTGTGCTCGAGACCCCAGGCATGCCCGAATTCATGACCTGATACTGTACGAAGCTTTTCAGAGATTATGTAATTGTCCGGCGGTATGGATATCTGCATGATCGCCGGCTGGTTCAAGCCGCCGGGACCATTGGTGAATCCCTGCACCAGATTGCCTTTACCCGGCCACCAGAAGACTATGACGTCCGCTTTTGTCGGATCATTGATGAACGTCCAGGAAAGAAAACCCTCGGCACGAGCCCATTCCCAGATGCTCAAACCGCTCATCACGTCGCTTCTGTAACCGCTGTTGTAAGCCGGCACCCTGGGCAGGCGCTCGACATAACCTGGCTTGCGGACGAGATCGGCAATCTCCTGCCGGCTCTGAGGATTGAGCGGATGCCCCACATATTGAGCCGGCAGGATCCGGCCATCAGTGATATGGATCTTCACCGGCATTGCCTTTTCGGACCAGCGATAGAGATTGTTCCTCCAGGGCTGCGGCCAGTGATACTGTTTTGCAGCCTCAACAGCCCGCTGGTTATAAGGATTGCCGTCATTGGTCCAGAGGAGCACTTTGGTCATAGCCATCTGAGCCCGTCTTGGATCCTCGGCATAGAGCGCGCTGATCCCGAGATAGTACTGAATGGACGGGTCTCTCGGGTCGATAGCGGCGGCCTTGACGAAAAGCGGATAAGCCTCTTTGTATTTGCCTTTGTTGAACAGCGCCATTCCCTTCAAAGCCGGCTCGCTGGCTGCCCGAGAAGGCAGCGTGGCTACAAGAGCATAGATCAGCAGAGCGCCAAGAAGAACAGACAATCTGGCCGGGTGCATCCTGGGGTTACCTTTGTGAAACCATCCTTGATAGCGGCTATTTTAGCGGATCCCGACCGGAATTCGATTTCCCCCGAACAGGTAAAAGTTTCTATGATATCGCACAGTAGTATCCATGCAGACAGAAAATCAGAAACTCCGGTGGCTCGATGAGCCGACCGGAGTCCTGATGCTTTTCCCGAAAGACTCTTTGCCGGTGTCTCCCGGGTCTTTCCCTGCTGCTCAGGTAGACTAGCACGGTCCCGGGCAGGGACAAATACACAGCTGAGACCTATTTTGGCGGATCAGAACTTCAGGCGGAGATATCGGGTCTGTTTCGATGCCTGCGACCCAGAAAATAACCGCCGATTGCCGCCAGACTGAGCCAGAGCATGGCCACCAGACCATAGCTCGTTGTCAGAAAGCCGATCAGAGCGCTCATCGAGACTGCGATGACTACCGCCCAGACCGGACTGATTTTTTCGATGTTGAACCCGACCTGATAAGAGACAATCATCAGGATCAGGATTCCTGCGTCTACTGCGTTCATAGTTTTTTTCTCCAGATTTGTGTTTTGAAATAGAATAGGCTTGCTCGAACGGGATACCGAATATGGAATTTGCCCTCAAGCTCGACTACCGGAAAAACGTTCCCTTATACAGAATCCTTGCCGAAGCGATTAAGGCGGCTATTTCTTCGGGCCAGATCGCGCCCGGAGAAGAGCTTCCATCCATACGCCAGATGGCGGATATGTACTGCACTTCGCCGGCAACGGTAATTCGCTGCTATGACGACCTTTCGAGCCAGGGATTTCTCGATACGGCGCCGCGGTCGAAGACCAGGGTCAGCAAGAACCCGCCCCTGGACGGGGAAAGCAAGACGAGCGATCCGGCCGAGCCCCTGCGAAAAACCCTGGAGCCAGCCTGGTCCGCCCATGGACAACGGCTCATCGAAGCCCGGAAGCGATCTCTGTCTCACAAAGGCGTAGCGATCTACAACCCCGGACGGGAAGACCTGCCGGTCGCCGCCTGGAACAAGATGATCCTGCGCCACAACAAGTGTTATATCCAGGACGACGGGGCCCTGACCTATTCGGCTGATCCCTTCGGGCACCTGCGTTTGAGAGAGGCTGTAGCAGCCTACCTGAAGCGAGCCCGCGGTATCAATTGCGATGCCGGCACCATTGTCATGTCTTCGAACTCCCGCCTGGACCTTATTGCCAAGCTTCTTATCGACAGCGGCGACCGGGTGATTGTCGAGGAGCCTTGCTATCCGGCCGTACGAAGAATTCTATTGAGCTACGGCGCCGAGCTGGTTCCGGTTCCGGTAGACCAGGACGGCATCATGATCGACCGGTTCGTCAATTCGGGAGACCGGTATAAGATGATCCATCTCTGCCCGTCCCATCACGATCCGACCGGGGCGGTGCTCTCCATGGAGAGAAGGCTGGAGCTGCTCGAATGGGCACGAGATACCGGTACATTCATTTTCGAGAATGACTTCGACAGCCACTTCCGGTACGGAACCAAACCCATACCGGCTCTCAAAGGTCTCGACGGGACCGGCTCGGTTATTTATGCAAGCTCGTTCTGGATGGCTATGGGACCTCTGGTGCGACTCGGTTATCTGGCAGTGCCGCAGAAATTCGTCGCCACCATCGAATGTCTCCAGGATGTAGTCAACCGCGACATTTCGGTGATCGAGCAATACGCCCTCACCGACTTCATCAACGAGGGCTTCCTGGAAAGACACGTGCATCGCACCAGAGTGAAATACACCAGGCGAAGACAGGCTCTCATCTTCGCCCTCAAGACCGGGCTCTCGGACGCCGTCACCATCAACAAAGAATCCGCCGGCATGCACCTCCTGGTCAACTTCGGCGCCGAGCTCGACGAGGAGCGTATCGAAGAAGCCGCTCGAGCGAGCGATTTCTTCATCAAGCCTACTTCGGACTATTACATGACCGAACCGAAGCAAGGTGAATACATAATCCCTTTTGTGGGACTGGACGAATCGACCATCGAGGACACGGTCAGGCGCTTTGTCTCAGCACTTGGCTGAGCGCTTCTTCACCCACAGGCTCTTCGGCAAGCCATATTTTGAGACGATCGCCCTCCATGGCGATTTTGATGGCGAAGACGTCTATGGTATCACCAATGGTGATGTCTTCATACGATCTGTCCCGCTCCGCCTTGTTCGCCCCGGACAGGCAAAGCCGGTGAAGAAGTCCTGCCACGCCCCATTCGGGCAGATAACAGAAGATTCCGTAAGGAGCGACGCCGTCCACTACGGCCCGGATCGGCTTATCCTGCGGCATGTAGGCGAGCACCAGATCGTCGTGGACTTTCTTCTCGCTGAGCTTGAGCCAGCGGGAATCATGTCCTTCTCGTCCGGGAATCACTTCGACATTCACTGTGTCGCCCTTCTCGATATTGCCGAGCCGCTGATCCCGGATCTTGGGATTATTTCCTCTCAGCCTGGCAACATAAACGAAACCGGTCTCCCCGGTTTCCTCGAGCCTGACCACTACGCCTGTGGATGTTTTATAACTGACCACGCCAGTTCCGGTATAACCTGTTTGTGCTTTCATTTCTGACTCCGATTTCTGATGAGATGATTTTGTTCGTCTCCTGAGTTACGCGCCGGACAGCAGCAGATACAGGCAGCAGCACGACCGAGGGGGCAATGACTTGCCTCCTCTCTTCTTCATGGTTCATAAAGACTGCGACGCTGGTGCTGTTTTCTGATACTTCCGGCGGTCGGCGTAAAACTGGATACGACCCAAACTATTCCGGAGGCACCATTCAGATCCAGCAGGCTTTCGGCTGATTGCGGCGAATATCGAGAAAATTCACCGATTTCCGAGACAGGCTAGCTTGTCGAGCTGATTCTGATCCGCGGCTCTCGATGAGATCTGTTTGCTGCACACTTGCAGTCGAAAAAGCCGGATCAGATTCATCCTGCGCCATCCGAAGTGCCCCGGGACAAAACTGGCACATTTCCGACCCTGCCTGCCATAGCGGTCCAGAGCGGAGCGCCGGCAGGGTAAATTCGCCCTCCGGGAGCCTTGCCACCGGCAGGTTCGAAGAACGAGACTGAAGTCGAATGCGTCCGGGAATTGCACAGAGGATTTGATACCAGAAAGCCACCCATAACACCCTTTTGCACCATTTCACGAAACTCCCACGCACTCCCCTCACGGAGCCGCTTCCAACGAAGTGGCTCTACCTTTTTTATTCGAACGCGGAGCGACACCATGATCGAACAAGACATGAAATCAAGAGCTGCGCTATGCGCCTCAGCGATTGTTGCGCTGAATGTGCTGGCCTTCATCTATCTGCGGATTGCAGGCGGCGAAGAAATCGCCTCCCTGATCAATGCCTGGGCATTCTCGCCCCGGACGACCATCGACCTTTTCAAAGAAGGACAGATCATAACGGCCCTGGCCATCATCGAGAAAAGCACCTTCTGCCACCTCACCCCGGCACATCTGCTCTCGAATATGATCCCCATCTATCTATTCGCCGTGGTTATCGCCAGAGAGAAATCGACTGGCGAATTTCTCAAGGTCTATTTCCTGGGCGGTCTGATGGCAGCCCTGGCAACGACCCTGCTGTCTTTCTGGCAAGTGATCCCGATCAACGGCGCCAGCGGCGCTGCCGCTGCCCTCTACGGTTACTATGCCGGACTCAAACTGATCCCGCGCACTAACCAGGAGCGCTTGCAGGCTCTATTAATGCCGGTCATCACCTTTGCCTTCCTGGCGGCGGGTCTGGCTCTGAAACTGCCGGTAGATTCTCCGGCGGCAGCAGCTTATCTCTTTGCCGTCCTGCTCTTCTGCGCCGGGCTTTTCTCCGGGCGAATAGAGGAGCTCTGGCTTCCCGCCATCGCTCTCTGGGTCCTGGGAAATACCTACGACCTGTTCATGACCGGTCTGGATATCTATGCCACCGGCTCCGCACACCTGCTCCACCTCACCGGATTCGCTTCCGGACTGGCTCTCTGCCTGAAGGCATCCGCCGGTGAAAGAGCAGCTTGATTCGACCTCAGGGTCACAGCCTTTCGATGCTCTGCATCTTCCAATCATCTTCTAAGAGGACGCGACTATGGAAAAGAAACATATTGCCATGATTGCTGGCGCTCTGCTCGGAGTGTGGCTTCTCTTGAGCCTCACAGCACCGCCGGCTACCTACCCGAACACCACCACCGTCGATCAACTGGGCAACACAGTCCGCTGGGATACTAAATACAGCGATCTGAAAAATGTCCTTCTCACTGAGCCTCAATCGGTGAGCCGGGTGGTGATACTCAAAGACTATCTCGGCGAGCCGACTTCAGTGGCGCTGATCATGAAAAAGGGCCATAAAAAGGAAGGCTATGAGGCAGAGCTTCCCAGCCGGGATGCCGAAACCGAGATAAGAGCCCTGGCGGACAAAAACGCCATCGACTATGCGGCAAAACGCGAGCCCATGCCTCGTCCCCCCACACCCAGTGGCGGCACAGTCATTCTCGCCATGCTCCCCCAGATCATGATGATGGTCTTCTTCGGCGCCATGATCTTCTTCATGTTCAAGCAGTATCAGAACATGCAGGGCGGCAACAAGATGGCCAAATCGAAGCATCGCAAGTTCGAGCCTGAAAAGGGACCGAAAGTGACATTCAAGGATGTGGCGGGCACCGACGAGGCCAAAGAAGACGTACAGATGGTCGTGGAATTCCTCAAGGATCCCAGCGAGATCAAAGAGCTCGGCGGCAAAGCCCCCAAATGCATCCTGCTCGTCGGTCCTCCCGGCACGGGCAAGACGCTCCTGGCCAAAGCTGTAGCCGGCGAAGCCAATGTGCCCTTCTTCTATATAAACGCCTCAGAGTTCGTCGAGATGTATGTGGGCGTTGGCGCAGCCAGGGTCAGAGATATGTTCGAGGAGGTCCGCAAGAGCCTTCCCTGCATTCTGGCCATCGATGAGCTCGATGCCGTCGCCCAGCATCGGGGCACCGGTATCGGTGGCGGCAACGACGAGCGCCAGCAAACCATCAACCAGCTCCTCACCGAGATAGACGGTTTCGAGAACAATGAGGGACTGGTGGCCTTCGCCATGACCAACAGGCCCGACGTGCTCGACCCTGCCATCGTGCGCTCCGGACGATTCGGCGACAAGAAAATCACTGTACCGCTGCCGGACCGGCACGGCAGAATGGAGATCATCAAGGTCCATGCCGAAGGCGTCAAGCTGGACAAGTCCATCGACTTCGACGAGCTGGCAACGCATACGGCAGGCTTCTCCGGCGCCGACATCGCCGCCCTGCTCAAAGTGCACGGACCGGGCTTTGCCATCAAGCGCCATCGCAAGCTATTCGGATTGGGCAAGAAAGCTACCCTGGTAACCAGGGAAGACCTCGATAGAGGCATAGCCCAGATCCAGATGGGATCGTCCAATGACGGCAAGTCCAAACGTCTGAGCGACGGGGTCAAGCGCCTCCTCGCCTACCACGAGCTCGGTCATGCCATCGTTGCCGAGTATCTCTACCGTTTGAGCTCCACCTGGGAAAATCTCTGGAGCGATCCGGTGCGAAAAGTCACCATTATCGGTGCTGGCGGCGCCGGCGGCTACACTCTCATACAGGGGGACGAAGATCCCTTCTGCCTGACTAGGGAGCAAATCCTCGGACAGATCACCGGTTTGCTCGCCGCCAACCGTGCCGAGAGCAAGTTCCTGAGCACTACCTCCACCGGCGCCCAGAACGACTTCGAGCGCGCCTACGACCTGGCCAAACGCATGGTCACGAAGTGGGGCATGAGCGACCTTGGACCGATCTCGGTGGGCAGCAGCCACAAAGACCCTTTCCTGGGACGAAGCCTGGCTGAAGGCGGAGGCTACGGTCTCGGTGTCGAGTCTTCCAACCAGATCGACCACGAGATCAAGCAGATCCTCGACCGGTGCACTGCCCGGGCCGATGAGATCCTCGACAAAATGGCTCCGCTCATTCATTCGATGGCGCCCATTTTGATCAGGGACGAGACCTTGCTGAGGGAGCAATTCGTCGGTCTCTTCGACCAGCACTATCAAGCTGAATAAAGGAGGTCACATGATCGACGCAGTCATCTTCTTGCTGGTATTCGCCCTTCTCTGGTGCGGATTCCTGGCATCGAAACGAAATGAAAAGGCTTCCGCGGTGGAACGCCATGCCTGTATGGGCGCAATGGCATTCACTGCCCTTCTAGCAGCCTATTACTACGAGCCCTATTACGGTCTCTGGTGCGGTTTTTCCGCAGCCTGCGGCTGGCTTCTGGGCAAGCTCTGGAGGAAATACGAATCAGAGCGAGGCTGATATTCAGCCATGAAATCTTCCGGACCACCCCCGAGGGAACTGGCGGGCGGTCCGGCCCCCGATACGAGCAGGGTCGCTCATTTTTTCAGTCCGCTTCTATTCATGAATATAGTATCCAAGGAGAGGATTTGTTGAGATTCAGGCTGCCATGTGGTCTTTTGGACCTTTTTGGAGTCGGTTCAAACGGGTCGGTGAGGCGGAGACACTGTGGAGAAGCGGAAGTTGGCAGGTTGAAGCGAACCCTGAGGGTTTTCTGGTTTCTGGTTTTTCCTTGCGGAGCCCGGGCTACGAGGAGTTCCAGACCAGGTAGAACTCGTGCTTCCAGGGGTGAGTCGAGGTGAATCTCAGCCTGATGCGACGGACTGATTCGGAGACCAGGACACCGATTTTGAGGAGGTGGAGCCGAATAGTCTCGACGGTGGCATTCTTCAAGCCGGCTTTACGCCTCAGGTCCCAGAGGAGGATGTAGGCGAATGTGTGTAGCAGGAGCCGGAGCTGGTTGGCGTTGAATTCCTGGCAGCTGGTGCGATCGCACTTCAGGTAGGTCTTCAGGTCTTTGATCCAGTTCTCGCACTGGGAGCGCTGGCAGTATTTTTCGTAGATCTTGCCGGGCCGTCCGCGCTCGGCATTTGTCACAACGTAGCGGACATCGGGACCTTCGGTAGTGTAGTCGACCTTGACGATGATCCTCCGGGAAGCTGCCCACCCTCTTGCCTGGTAGCGAAACTCGCTGTACTTCCGGAAGAAGAGAGAAGACTCCTCAAAGTGTTCCTGCATTCTTCCTTCGAATTTCGAGGAAAATCTGAGACGTTCCTGGTTCTGGCGCCAGGCTCGTTTCCTGGCTTCAGCATCGAACTTGCCATATTTCCCGAGCGACTCAGTAGTGCCGGAGGCAGCATCGTAGAGAGCCTTTGTTTCTCGCACGAGCTCTTCGCTGTGATACTGAAGTGCGGAGTTTCCGGCTATTGCGATGTAGTAAGTGATTTGATTGAGCTCGCAGTAGTTGTAGATATCCGGAGCAGCAAAGGCGGAATCGGCGGTGAGCTCGATGCGGATGCCTGGCCAGTGTTTCCGTAGTTCATCGATGACCGGACGAAGCATCCTGACCGTGTCATCATACTTGCCGGCATTGCCTGGTCGTAGCAGAGAAGCAAGAGGAAAGCCGTTTTCGGTGAAGATGAACAGCGGCACGTAGCAGGAACACTTGTAGAAGCCGTTGTAGAAAGTCATCTGCTGGTAGCCGAAAGCTTCGTCGCAGGTTGTATCGATGGCCAGCCTGATCACCTTTGGTCTGCGCCGCTGTTGCTTGGTGTAGATGTGAACAAGTGACCGCTGCAAGAGATTCAGGCATACCTCGTCCAC
>JAGQHH010000064.1:9547-9977 GCA_020431945.1 Cyanobacteria bacterium HKST-UBA02
CGGTGCATCGGGTCGAACCGGAGCATGGCTGCATCATTGCAATCCTCGTAGCCGGCCGCGATGGCGTATATCCTCTGCCTGAGAAGACTTTCAACTGGATGCTTGATCAGGTCAGGACGCCGGTTTTCGGGAAAGCAGAATTTTACTGATTCGCTCAAACCGAGGCGCTGGTCAGCCATTCGAAGCAGAAGGAGACCACCATCGCTGGAGATCTGCCCCCCGTCGAAGTTTCCTTCGATTGGCTTTCCAAGGCCCAAATTCAGAGAGATTTGCCCTTGTTCTCCGGAGCGGTCCCAATTACACTGTGTCATCAGAAAGCCCTTTATTTGCTCGTGTTTGTTTGTCTCGTAAACACAAATTCTGAGCCAAATGACAGGGCTTTTTACCTTTTTGAAAATTAGATTGGTGTCACTCCCGTGAATAATTGCGG
>JAGQHH010000698.1 GCA_020431945.1 Cyanobacteria bacterium HKST-UBA02
AAACCAGCAGAGCGCCCGTGGGCACTAGCTGGTCTCCTCGCCGAAAACCGGAAGGAGCGACTCGCCAGGCGAGCCGCTCCCCCGATTGTTCGAGCGACCGTTCCGAATCTGCGATCCGGACCGGGCCATCTTTCCTGGGAGCCGGCAGCTCCACTTGCTTAGGACTCGGCGTCTTCGCCCTCGTCCTCATCTTCCGGGCGAGCCGGCGCGGGGATCCGGCGAGGATCCTCGTGCTCGTGCTTCTCCAGGTCGCGAGGACCGAAGGGAATCTCCTTGCCGCGGGTGAGGCAGCAGGCGTCCTTCTCGGTGTAGGCAACGCCGTCGACGACGAACGAGCGCCGTCCATCGTTGCCACCGATGATGGGCACAGACTGACCGAAAATGTCACCGTCGACCACGACGCCGGTCCAGAAGCCCGGAGCGCGGCGGTCATAGTCGCGCAGGTGACCCATGCGCTTCCTGTCCCACAGGAACCCGACCTCGTGCTGCTCATTGAAGGTGAGCTGCAGGCCAGGCATGGTGTGCTCGGCACGGCTCATCCAGGAGGACGAGACCTTGCCGTCGAAAGACCGGATGATACCGTCGAAGCCGTCCTGCTCCCAGTCCACGTAGGACGTGTCACCGGGGCTGCGGCGGCGGAAATCGCCGATCTTGAACAGGAACTTGCCGTTCACCAGGACGCCCGAGTTGTAGGGCTGGACCCGGATCCACGGATGGTTGTGCAGGTTGAACAGGAGCTCGAGGCTCTTGGGCAGCTCAATCGAGGGGTCCGACGGCAGGTCGGAAGCATCCTGGTGATTGATCGCCCAGCTGTCGCGGATCCGCTTGGACTGCTGGATCCACTCCATGATTCGAACCTCGTTGCTCATCGAGAGGTGAGTCGCCGAGGGGATGTAGATGACCATCCCGCCCGAAGCCTCCTGGATCGACTCGATGAACTTGCCGCAGGTCTCGCCGAGCTTCAGGACCTGGTCCTCGAAGCCGCCGGCGGCCATGGCAGCCTGCACCTCAGCCGTTTCCGGATACTGGTGCAGGTAATTGTCCTGGTCCTCACCGAAAGCCTTGAACGCGTCCTCGTCGATGACTCCACCGAGAAGGAACACGACGCCAGGCTTGGTGGCTCGCAGGTAATCCAGAACCGTCTCGACCATGTTGCGGTCGTGATGCGGATAATACATGTAACCGAGAGCGACGATACGCGTGCCGTCGGGGAGCTTGGACAACTCGAAGATGCCCGCCTCCGCCAGTGACGTCTTCGCGTCTTCTTTCACCGTCACTCTCTTAAAGCTGGTTCCCTTGGACATGGTAAACCTCCTTAACTGGTGCGGTGCAGCACGCCCGCCTTCTCGAGTTTCTTGAAGAACTCGATGATGGTGGGAGCGAGCTGACCTCGGTGATCGAGACGAAGGACGTTCGGTGCCGCGATGCCCGCATTGTAGGACTCGGGCACGAGGATGGCCGCGTGAGCGATCTGACCGACGCCGACCGCCGTTTCGGGCGAGTCTTCGACCATCAGAGGGATGTGCTCTTCGATCATCTCGTACTTCTTCTCGCCTGGCTTGATGAAACGCAGGTCGCGATCGGGATCGAGACCGAGCTTCGCCACCAGGGTCTTGGTGACACCCTGGGCGATACCGGTGTTGTAGGAAGACGTACCGTTGTCGATACGAGCCTCCGCCGCACCGGGCGTCCAGGTCCAGACTTTGACATCGATCCCGGCGTCTTTGATCTCCTTGAGCGCCTCGACGACTCCGTCGTAGGGCTCGAGATCACCGTAGCCGCCCTTGGCTCGGCGCGCGAAGGCGACGAAGGCGTCCAGGAACTCTGCGTTGGTAAGGGCGTTTTCCGGGTCGAACTGCATGTGGTAGAACGACACCGACTTGGCGTCGATGCTGTGACCGTACTGCAGGTTCACGAACTCGGCGAAACGGCCGGTCCAGTCCACAAGCGTGTTGTGGAGGTCGAAAATGACCTCCGGCATCCACTTGAAGTCTTCGCCCGGCGAAAGAATGCTCTTGGGCGGCCAGTTGGTGGCGCGCTTGATGCCACGCCTGCTACCGCCCGCCTTAGCTTTGTTTGTGCTCATGATGTGCACTCCTTTTCTAATTAACGGTCGGAAGCCCGATAGGCCTTGCCGGCGTACACCAGGGTGTACTTCTTGCGCCCCTTGTGGTCGACCTGCTTGATGGGCAGCACTTGCGTGTGCACCTTGCCGCCGACGACCAGAGAGGCACCGAGAGCCGGATGCCAGTTGTTGAGCAGGTTGGCGTAACCCAGGTACGGGTGTGTCACGTCGACGACGTGGCCAAGCTCGATACCACGGAGGATCTCGCCATTGTTCTTCTGGCGCACACGCATACCGGCACGGTGCGTGTGACCATGGGTCACCGAACGGCCCTGACGGTCGGCGTCAGCCAGAGGGCTGGCACCGGGCTTGGGACGAACGATGTAGCCATGGTGGTACTCCATGTCACCGTTCACGACCACGGCGCCACCGAAGCCGGAGCGCTCGTCGAGGTCGTAGATGAAAGTGACCGGGTCACCAGGCTTGTACCCCATCAGACCATGGAAGGACATGATGGGCTCACGGGTGGCGAAGTCCAGGACGTTGGAGAGTCCGGACGCCGGGTCCGTGAGGTAGCGGCGGGCGCGGTCTTCATGGTTGCCCATGATGTAGAACACCCAGTAGGCGCCCGAAATCTTCATCAGGCTATCAACGAGACGACGAGTCTCGTCGAGCTCCTTCTGGATGTCGACGCGCACACGCGGCGGCTTCGGCCATCGAGAGAGAGCAAAAACATCGGCGACGTCGCCGATAAAAATCAGGATGTGCGGCTTGAAGTCTTCCAGGAACGCTTTGATCGCCCACATGATGCGTTTGTCATGCGCCGGCACGTGAATGTCCGGTAGGACGGCGATCCTGGTGCCATCCGGGAGGTCGAGCGGCATGATACCTGCGTAGGACAGATATCCGTCCGCCTTGTCCCGGTTGCGGGTCGCGATAGCGTTGATGATGGCCTTCTCGACCACCTCACGATCGAAACCCGTCTGCTTAGCAATCTTCTTCGCCACACCCCTCGTAGATGACTTTTTGATTCGTGTCATGGTTACTAACTCCTTATGGCTCGCATGAGCGTCAGCCGGAAGACCCGACCGAGAGCTGGCGAGCACGTTCTTGGTTAGTTGGGGGTTGTGCTTAACTCCTCGCTGCTTTTCGCTCCTGACCACCAGGGGAACCCTGAGCGGTGCATACCTGTGCTTGCCGGCGCAAGGTGGAGCGAAGCTGTCAGTTGCAGTCAGATAAGCAGGAGAGGAGAAATACTCGGGTTAAGCAACAAACGGAAAGATACTTTGAGAGTATTAGCTCTATAGGCCCGATCTCAACGTCAAAAGGCTCATAGAGCTTAGGTTTAGAGCAAGATTATCTAAGTGATGTCAAGAGGGGACCTTAACCACAAACTCCGTCTCGAAGTTGTCAAGAACCCGTGAAGCCCGGTCTATTCACCATGACAATCAGATTCCAAACATATCTCAGGCTGGCCCAACGGTTAAGAAGCCACAAAACCCAACAAATGTGGTCTTACTAGACAGTTAGCGAAGCTATGACAAACCTACGATAAGCCTTCCAGCTTCCGGAACATCTCGACCCTGGGATTCACTTCCTCGGAGAGCTGCTGGAGCCTCCGGTAGAGTTTGACCTCTTCCCCTGTGAGCTTCTTAGGAATGACAACATCGATCACCACCAGCATGTCGTGCCCGGCCAGACCCAGTCCCTTAAGCCGATAAGTCCGGCCGACCTGGGTAAGAGGCTGGATCTTCATGGTTACTTTGCCAGTGGCGGTAGGAACCTGGATCTCAGCACCGAGCATGGCCTCGTAAATTGTTACGGGAACCATGC
>JAGQHH010000065.1 GCA_020431945.1 Cyanobacteria bacterium HKST-UBA02
TATCGGCGCCGCCGTCACCGGTGGTCTGGCCAGGAGCTCCGAAAAATTCGCGCGCCTGGCCTCGGCCCCGGAGCTGGGAGTGGTAACCATGGTCGTCATGTGGGTGACAAACAGCGTCTCTAATGTCATAGACCCCGCCTGGCGCTCTCGTTATCTCAGAGACGGAACCGAGCTGCTCAGCACCTTTTGTGCCCATGCCTGCTATGCGGATTATTGCAAAGCCAACGAGATCGATCTCGGCGAAGAAGCCAGAATTTTCGAAGGGCTTCTCAACGATTTGCACTATGTCTGGACATTTCCTGAGGTTGCCATCGTTTGCCGGAAGCCCGAGCTCCTGGCTTTCGATGAAGAGGGTCGCCTTCACAACGAGACCGGACCGAGCCTCGTCTATCCGGACGGATGGCAGGTATCAGCCTGGCATGGAGTGATCGTCCCCGACTTCGTCGTCACCAGCCCCCATTCGATCACCGTCGACTTTATCGATACCACCGACAATGCCGAGCTGAGACGAGTACTCATCGAGCGCTACGGTCAGGGTCGTTATCTTCAGGACTCCGGAGCCGAGAAGATCCACCAGGACGACTACGGCACTCTCTACAGAAAGCAGATGGAAGACGATGAGGACCTGGTCATGGTCAAAGTGATCAACTCCACAGCCGAGCCCGACGGCACCTTCAAAGAATATTTCCTGCGCGTCCCGCCCCATGTCACCACCGCTCGCGAAGCAGTAGCCTGGACCTTCGGGGAAAGCGGATTCAGCTACGATCCACTGGAGGAAAGCTGACGACATCAGGGCTTCGCGCCAGGCACGCTCTTCCACATAAACGTCCGGTATTTGGCGGAAGCTCGGCGAGCTTCGACATCACGCCCGGTGGCACGTAAGAGCATGATATAGTCGAGTACCGCCTTCTGAAATGTAGATTTCGGGCAATGGGGATTATCAATTGCGCTGAGGAGATGCTTCTCGGCTTCCCGGTATTCTTTCATACCCACAAGAAGATGCCCGATCTCCTGGTGCGCCTCTAGCACTTGCCTGTTGTCCTTTCCCAGCGCTTTCTCGTGCAAGCGAAGATCCCTGAGGCGCAGTGCCCTGGCTGCTTTGAAGTCCTTTTTCGCTTCCTCATAGGTAGCAAGGAAAGTGCAGATGTCTGCCACGAATCGATGCTCTTTGCCGAGAATTCGCTCGGTGGTGACAAGCAGATAACGATAGGCCTTTTCCGGGTCCACGCCCACGGAGCCCTTTCCCCCGCTGAACCAGCAACGTTGATTGACGAACTCGAGATAGTCCCCGATCTCCTCTCTCTTCTCGAAAGCCTTAAGAGCAGAGGCCCAGGCACGATCCGCCTCGGCTATCTTGCCAGCGGCATAAAGAGCGAACCAGCGCTCCATTTGTTCCGAGCCCTCACTTCGTTTCGACAGGACCCTGTCCACCTGATCACCGAAATCAGGGACTTCGCCGCTCTCAGGAGAAGCAAAACCGTCACCTGGGATCAAGCCCAGAATCAGAATTGCCGTCCCAAGAGGCTTCAGCAAGACATCAATAGTCATCGAAAAAGCTGCCGACCCAGGCGGCGGTGCTCGAGATGACATGCTGCGCCGACCAGCCCTGGTAACCGCCATAGAAGCAATAAAAGCCCAGAGCAATCAGAGCGATGCCTGAGCCCACTCCGATATTGGCTACAGAGAACCAGCTATTGTAAGACGGATCATAGGTACTGGACTCGTCATCGGGCGAATTGTGCCAGGCCCATTTGGCGAGCTCGAAACCGCCCACCAGAGCAGCAACCCCGATGATATAGAGCCCGTATTTGACGAATAGCGCTTCCATCCGAACAACTCCCGACTTGCTGGTTGTTATTTACCCAGCAAGCCCGTTCATCTAAAATGCCGAAAAAAAAATGCCGAAGGTCGGATTCGAACCGACACGAGGTTTAAGCCTCGGCTGATTTTGAGTCAGCTGCGTCTGCCAGTTTCGCCACTTCGGCAAGTGAGGTCAATTCTACAACATGCTAGGAATAAGCATATACTTTCAACAGCCCACGTGCACATTTATGAATTTCCCGCATGACATCATCGAGACCAAAACGCCCCACCCGCAAGAAAACCTACAGCTCCAGACGTGTCCGCTGTATCGTCACGGGCTTCGACGCTTTCGGGGAAGATATGGAGAATCCCACCCAGCTCCTTGCCGAGGGCTTTCCTGATAGTCTCTCCCTGGGCAAGCACGGTCAGGTGCAGGTAGAACGTGCTGTTTTCGAGACCTGCTGCCTGAAGTCCGTGGCCGGTCTCGATGAGATACTCGCCAGAGGCAAAGGCGAGCGCCTGGCCCTTTTGATGACCGGTCTGGCTGCGGTGAGGACGAAAATCAGCCTGGAATTCGTCGCCCTCAATCTGCGTGATTACAGGATCGAGGATAATGCCGGACACAGGCACGGCAGGGAGCTTCTTTTCGAAGGCGAGCCCAACGCCCTCTTCAACGATCTCCCCCTGGAGAGCCTGCAGAAAGACCTGACCAAACGGGGCTATCCATGCGAAGTCTCGTATCATGCAGGCACTTTCGTATGCAACGAGATCTATTATCACGCCCTGCGACTTGCCGGAGGCGACTCCAGCCTGAAAGCGGTGCTCTTCGTCCATCTGCCCCTGCCGGAGAAGCTCGCCGAGAGCATCAAGAGCAAAGACAATCCGAACCGGCAAAAGATCCTGGCTCGCCATAATCTGCGCAGCAAGAAGAGCCGTCTTGCTTGCATGAGCGAGGCCATGGCAGTGATCACCCGCTTCCTCGCCATGGAAGCAGGGAAGTGACACGGTATTGCAGGCAGTGCCCTAATTTTCGGGTACCTGAGCTTCAGACAGCCGGAGGCGTCGTGCACCAGTCGCTTTTCTTGCCGGAGCAAGAATGGCAGGCGTTGGACTTTCTGTCATAGTGCTCGGCGCAGACCGGGTGCCCGCACTTCTTGCAACGACATATAGAGCCGGTCAAATCAGGGAACCCCGGAGCGAGCTCATTGAGGAGCTTGCCACAGACGGCACAGGTGAACTTGAGCGGCACATGGTCTGTGATTGAGAACATCGAATATCACCTCCATGCGCATCATTAGACATACAGTACAATTATACCCCTCCGATTTGTCACGCTTTCTGGACCAAACGAAATGAAAAACTACCTCCTCAGCATCGACCAGGGAACCACAAGCTGCCGGGCGATTGTCTTCAACCTCGAAGGCCAGGTCATCGCCACCGGTCAGAAAGAGTTCACCCAGCACTTTCCCAAACCGGGCTGGGTAGAGCACGATGCAAAGGAGATTTTGAGAACCCAGATCGAATGTATCAAAGAAGCCGTAGCCGGAGCTGGTGACGGCCGGATCAAAGCCGTGGGAATCACCAACCAGAGAGAGACCACAGTGGTCTGGGACAGAAAGACCCTGGAGCCGGTGGGCAATGCAATCGTCTGGCAATGCCGCCGGACCGCCGAGCTTTCCGAGTCTCTGCGCAAAGAGCCTGAGTTTCGCGAGCGCACCGGGCTGG
>JAGQHH010000699.1 GCA_020431945.1 Cyanobacteria bacterium HKST-UBA02
TGATTTCGTCGGGTCTGATTGCCATTTTGTTTTCCTCTTATACCGATAGTAGTGTCTTTTCGATGCTGGAAAGGCGTCCCTTGATGCTGCCGTCTATGACCTGGTCACCCAGTCTCAAGACCAGACCGCCAATCAGGGACTCGTCCACCTCGACGTCGAGCTCGAGCTTTTTGCCCAGATGCTCGGAGAGGCGGGCTTTGATATCTGCGACTTCTTTGTCGGAAAGCTTCTCGGAGCAAGTTAGCTGAGCCGACACGATATTTTTGCGATGGCGAAGAAGCTCGGCGAAAGGCTTGTCGAGATCAGGCAGGACCTCGAGCCGGCGGCGATCCGCCAGGAGCCTCAGCAGTCTCTTTGTAAGCTCGTCCACTTTGCCGCCGAAAGTCTTGAGCAGGAGGTCTTTCTTGTCCTGGGTGGAAAGAGAGGGATGATTGAGGACCAGGGAGAGGTCGTGGTTGCTGTTATAGACTTCGGCAATAGCCTTGAGATCGCGATGGATGGTCTCGAGCCTGTCGAGGTTGCCGGGGCTGCTCTCCTCCGCTAGCTCGAGAAGCGCTTCGGCATACTGGGAGGCTACTTGAGCCAGGTCGCCATTCATGATTTCTCCCCTCTACCTTATGGATCCCACCGGATTGCTCCCCGGCGAGATCGCTTCGCTACCGCTTACCGAATCGAGTTGCTCCATGAATTGCGAGAGCAGGAGCTTCTGATCGGCTTCGGTGATATTGTTCTTGAGATACTCGGAGCTGAGCTCGATAGCCGCCCGGACAGCTGCCTGACGCATCTGGGTGATGACCAGGTGACGTTCGCTGGCGATGGCTGCCTCGAACTTCTCTTCCATCTGAGCAATCTCTTTTCTGGTCTGCTCTTCGATATCGGCTTTCATGCGCTCCGCCACAGCTTTGGCCTCATCGATGATTTTCTCGGCTTCCGCCTGAGCATCCTCGATCTTGCGCATCTGCTCATTGAGCTGCGTCTGGGCTTCTTCCCTGGCATTGGCGGCACCGGCGAGAGTATCCTCGATGGTGCGTGCCCGTTTGGCCAGAGCCGCCGGAACGGCTTTGCTCCAGCCCCAGTAAATGAGGAAAGCCAGAAGCAACCAGTTGATGATATTGCTCTGGAAATAGAAGTTCGGGTCGGCGAGATTGGCTGCGTGGTGCCCCGCCTCGGCGAAATAGAAGAACATCAGCGAGCTTCCTCCAGTCGTCTCTCCACAGCGGAGGCATCAAGGGATACCGAAGCGGTCCGGCCCACCAGCTTGGCGACGATGTCGCCCACGAGCGACATCTCCTCTTCCACCAGGGACTTGACCAGGGATTTGTGCTCGGCTTTCAGATCGAGCTTCGCCTCGTCCAGTTTCTTGCGACCGGAATCAGCCACCGACGCCAGCAGCTCGGAGCGCTTGCCCTGGGCGGCGGTGACTGCCTCGTTGATCACTTTCTGGGCTTCTTCTCTGATTGCCGCAAGCTTCTCCTCGTACTTCTCCACCTCCCGGGCAGACTGGCGGGCCAGCTCCTGGGCGGCGGAGTTGTCAGTATCGATTCGATTCTTGCGTTCTTCAATCACCGCTCCAACAGGCTGCAGATAGAGACCATCGAGCAACTTGATGAAAAGGAGGAAGCTCAGAACAAACAATACGATAGTGGCGTTTAGCTCAAACATAGAATTCCCGTGTGCCTGTTTTCTTTACAGCTGAATTGGATAGGCTCTTAGCCGCCGAGTCCCAGAGGGAACATGTAAAGAAGGATAGCCACGACGAAGGCGAAGAGGCCGAGGGCTTCCATAAGAGCGGCGAAGATGATGCCGTTGTTACGGAGGCTGGCTTCCATCTCGGGCTGGCGGGCCATGCCTTCGAGAGCGCGGGAAGCAGCGATGCCGATACCGATTCCAGGGCCGAACACGCCGACGGCGGCGATACCGGCGCCGATGCGCGAGCAGGCCTTGATCAGGGTTTCGGCACTCTCCGGCGAGACAGATCCGGCTTGGGCGATGAGTTGGTGGTCCACTTTTTGGTTTCTCCTGTTTGCTACTAAATTCCTAACGAGACTGTGAGCAAATACTCAGCTAAAGCTCTCAAAATCGAGAGGTCCAGCCAAATCGCATTTAGAGCGCCTTCGATTATATCAGCAGGGTCAGTGGTGATCGGCCACGGCCATGCCAATGTAAATGCCCGTAAGGAGGGCAAAAACGAAGGCCTGGATTATGGCGATGAAGACCTCGAACGCCATGACGAATGTCGGCGCAATCCAGGGCAGCAAGAGCAAAAAGACCATCCGCGTGATTTCGTCGGCGGTGATCACGAGCATCAAACGCAGAGCCAGGGTCGACGGGCGAATGATCAAATCCAGCCATTCAACAGGGTTTGTGAGGAGTTCCTTGGCATAATGGCCGCCGTGTTTGATCAAACCTGCTCCGAGATAAACGATCAACGAAATGCAGGCAAGCCCGAAGGTGACATTGAAATCGGTGGTGGGAGAAGCGATCTCCCAGGGCTCACCATGACCGATGGTGTACCAGTTCGGAATGTACTCGAAGGCTTTCCAAGGACCAATTCCTGAGAAATTGGCTATTAATACAAAAATAAAAATCCCCGCAATAAGCGGTAAGAACTTCTTGTAGTCATGACCGATCTGACCCTTGGCCAGGTCGGTGACGAAGGCGTAAAGACCTTCGGCGATGGCTTGATTGGAGCCCCCCGGTCCATTGGCAACCAGGGAAGGCTTGAGCACCGCCGCCCAGCCGAGAATGCCGAGCATGCACACCCAGGACACGCCCAGGGTATCTATATGAATCGCTCCCACAGTGCCCATGCCCAGGGGCAGCTGTTGAGCGGCCACTTCCGGCGAAACGAACTGGGAAAGAAGAAGATGCTTGCCTAACATTTTTGGTTTCTCGTTGGATACTCGATTACAACTGGCATGACGACTGGCAAATCATAGCAGATGGAGTATCCGGGCCCGGACTGTCAAGAGCCGCTTCCCGAGCCGTTATCGCTTTCCTGTCCCGGGCCTCTCTTGCCGAGCTTCTCAGTGGCCTTGATCATCCGGTAGAGACCGGCGGCGAAGCCGATGATGATGCCCAGCACCATCAGGAAAAAGGAGGCGGCCATACTGCCCAGGCGCTCCCCGACCCAGTATCCGGCATAGCCGAAGATACAAGTGAGGACCGTGAGATTGAGTCCCCATTGCGAAGCCAGGACCCAACCAGGGGGGCTCGCCGCCGGTGTCAGCTCCTCTCTTTCCTGAGATTCTTCGGTCATGCCGTCTAAACCTTTTGTTAACGCCAATGTAAACGGAAATCCATAGTATAGGGACCCTGAAACGGACCCCCGTATTTAATGTACACTTGAATTCGATACTATTTGGGAATAACTAGATAGTGATTTGCTAGACTAATTAATCTGTGCTAACAGTAAGGTGGTCGTTTTACCAGAAATCCCGTTCCTCAACGAGAGATTCGAGATTTTGAGAGGAGTTATCGAGTAATGTTCCAGCGCATCGCAACGGTGTTCAAGGCTATGGTCAACGCCTTGCTGGGTAAGGTGGAAGACCCCCAGATGATGCTCGAACAAACGTATCAGGACCTTCAGTCCAACCTCATCCAGGTCCGCCAGGCCGTCGCCCAGGCAATCGCCACCGAAAAGCAACTCGAGCAACAGCTCCAGAAGAACAAGGACCAGGCGGCTACCTGGCAGAACCGGGCAGCCATGGCAGTCCAGCAGAACAACGACGAGCTCGCCCGCCAGGCTCTCCAGCGCAAGCAACAATATGCCCAGGCCGCCCAGGACCTGGAGGTCCAGCTCAAGACCCAGAAAGAAGTGACCGCTGGTCTCAGACAGCGGCTCACCGAGCTCGAGAACGAAGTCCAGAAAGCTTATACGAAGAAGCAAGTGCTTATCGCCCGGGATAAAGCCGCCCAGGCTACCACCAAGGCTAACGAGATCCTCTCCAAGACCAGCTCGACCGGAGCTCTATCGGTGATGGAGCGCATGGAGAACAAGGTCGCCGAGAAAGAAGCCCGCGCCGCGGCTCTTGCCGAGATCGGCAAAGACTCCCTGGAGGACAAGTTCCGCAGCTTCGAGGGTCAGGCCGATATCGAGATGGAGCTCCTCGCCCTCAAAGGCGATATGGGTAAAGCCGAAGAGGACCCGGGCAAGCTTCTCACCCAGGACAAAGCCGCTTCCGGCGACGCCGTCCTCCTGGAAGTGAAAGACACCGATGGTGTCGATGTCCAGGAAGTCAGCGAGATGCAGAATAGCGACTGAAATACTCCTGGAAGCGTCCTTCCAGTATGGCGGCGCGGCAGAGTCTCGCCTGCCGGATCAGATACCGAACATTATGTATAGCAAGAAGAATGGCACCGGTCATTTCTTTCTGACGTACCAGATGGTTGAGATACGAGCGTGAATAGGTCACACAGGTCCGGCAGTCGCAATCCGCGTCTATGGGTCCCGGGTCCTCGCGGAACTCGGCGTTCTTGAGATTGATCCGGCTGTCCTGGAAAAATGCGGCGCCATGTCGGGCAAGACGGGTGGGACTGACACAGTCGAACATGTCGATACCGCATCTGATAGCAAAGACGATGTCCCAGGGAGTGCCCACCCCCATGAGATAACGGGGCTTGAGCCTGGGCAGGAGGGGGGTGGTATGGAGCACTATACGCTCGATATTCTTGCGGTCCTCGCCCACCGCCACTCCGCCTATGGCATAGCCGGGAAGGTCGATGGCAGTGACCGCCGCCACAGACTCCTCTCTGAGACCCTCATAAGTGCTTCCCTGGACGATTCCGAAAAGTGCTTGCTTATCAGGATTCCGGTGTGTCTGCGCGCAGACGGACAGCCATCTGTGGGTCCTAGTCAGCCGCTCCGGGGCGGGGCCACCGTTCGCCGCGTT
>JAGQHH010000700.1 GCA_020431945.1 Cyanobacteria bacterium HKST-UBA02
CGCCATGGAGCCCGCAGTCGCTATAGATATAGCCGGCAGTCCCATCCAGCCGGTCGTCTTCTTTCAAGCTGACACAGAGCTCGATACCGGCCGGGCTCATCACCGCTCTGTTGGGACCGAGACCGCGCTCCACCAGCACCGGAGGATCGAGCTTCAATGAATAGAAGATCCGGTCCGCCTTGCCCTGGGCACCGGCCGGAAGCAAGCCCAAAAGAAGAATGAACATTACAGAGAAGAAAATGGTTCGCATGACAGCAATCTCTCACGAATGAGACCGTCAGTATACAGGGAAAATCCTGGCAATCCGTCAGGGTTTGAGCAGGTGCATATGGATCCGTCCAGTTCTATCATCGAACAAGGCTTGGGAAGTAGCACTTCAAAGACGGAGAACGAAAATGAAGACACCGACCAGGCACCAGGCCGAAAAGGTCCTGGGGATCGCCATTTGCGCAGGCACTCTCGCGCTGGCTCTTTCAGCCACCGGCAAAGTTCCGGCTCTTACTAAAAAAACCACCGGCTCCAGACCTCACAAGATCGAGCTCGATCTGGACCGGGCGAGCTCGATTTCGATTCCGACCCCGGCAAAAGACCTGGAGGCAACCCAGTTCAAAGCCCGGAACGGCTGGCCCGGCTGGGTGGTCAAAATCCCCGGCGACCATCCCATAGCCACCCCGGCGGTCTCTGAAGGCAGAATCTATGCCGGCGGCGGCTATGGCTCTCACGAGTTCTATTGTTTCGACGGTCTCACCGGGGCCATGCTCTGGAAATACCAGACCGACGACGACGGTCCCAGCGCCGCCGTGGTAGACAGCGGTTGCGTTGCTTTCAATACCGAGAGCTGCACGGTTTTCGTGCTCGACGCGAGAACCGGGGCCCTCCTCTGGAAAGAGTGGCTGGGCGATCCTCTGATGAGCCAGCCCGCCATAGCCGGAGGAAAGCTTTTCATGGCTTACCCCGGCGGTCAGAGAGGAGGCAAATCGGGACACCGGATGCTCTGCGCCGATTTGAAAACCGGTAAGCATATCTGGGAGCAAGAGATTACCGCCGATGTCATCACGGCACCAATCATCGACGGAGAAAAGGTCTATTTCACCTGTATGGACGGCACCTCTTTCGCCCTGGAGAGTCCCACGGGCCGGATAGCCTGGAAGAAGAGCAATGGCGGCACCAGTGCCCCTGTTCTTGCCGGGGGCAAGTTCGTCGTAGCTGAAAAAAGCATGAGAGAAGGGAAATCCCTGGAAGGATTGCAACTCTACGACAAGAGCAATTCCGCTCCGATAGCAGTGGCTGCCGCTCCGGTGGCTGCCGGAGCGGCTCCTTATCTCCAGGGAGCCGCCAACGGCACTATCGGTCCCCAGGGGGTGAACACCGCCGGCACCTTTAAAAAACTCGACTCTGCCGTGGGCTTCGGAGGCGGCGCTCCGGCGGCTGCCCAGCTAGGCAAAGCCACCAGCCATATGGGAATCAGCTCGGTGGCCGGCGCCTGGGGTTACCAGGGAGCCAAGGCATTCTCGAAAGGAAACAAGATCGTGAACACCCAGGGCGTCTCCATAAACTCAGTGGACGCCAAGACCGGCAAACTGAGATGGCGCGCCGAAGCGAAAAGCAAAATCATCACCGGTCAGACCCAGGTCTTCTCACCACCTTCTCTGGGTAAAGAGAATATGTATCTTGTCAGCGGTGACGGTCACCTGGTCTCCATCGACATCGAGGAGGGCAAGACCAATTATTGCTACAAGCTCGATAAGCCGGTAAGCTTCCAGCCCGCGCTCTGGTCCGGCAATATCTACCTGGGCACCGCCAATGGTATGATCACCTGTCTCAAAACCAGCGACCCGGACACCGACGGCTGGACGGCCTGGGGTGGCAATGCCCGCCACAACAAACAGAATTAGCGGCTGAGCACGCTCTCCAGACGGTTGACCACCCGGGCGCCGTCTAGATTCAAACCGTCGAAGATCCTGAGACTGAGTCCTGAATGCTCGCAAGCCAGAGCATAGGCTATATGCTCCGGCTCGATGAAACGGAAGCCATAGGTCCGGCAGAGATCGAGTGCGATCCGCAATATCCGGCTCACCGCCACGCTGGGGAGCAGGGTCGGTGTCTTGCGTCCCTTGCCCCGGGGACGCGACTCACCGAGACATTCCCTTGCCAGGCATACGTCGACGCCTTCTTCCTCGAAGATCTTGCCGGCCTGTCCAGAATACCCCGAAAGAATGCCGATGAAGAGATGATCGATCCCGACATAATCATCCCCCTGGTCCTGGGCTTCTCTCAAAGCGAAATCGAGGAGTGTCTCGGTGCGAGGACCG
Source organism: Cyanobacteria bacterium HKST-UBA02 (assembly GCA_020431945.1). Next base: position 2,313 of record JAGQHH010000700.1, read on the forward strand.
AAAAATCGGGTCAGGGGAGCCTCCTCTTTCTCCAGGGGCTTGAGCGCCAGAGTCAGAGAAGCACTGAAATCAGACATAGAGATCGTGTCGGCAGCCTTGATTTCATCGGGCATAAAACGCAATGTCCAGTCCAGACACCACTGCATTCGACGGCGCACCACCCCCGGTGTCAACCCGTGGCGGGTCATGATATTGAGGATCTTCTGATTGGCAAGAGCCAGGGCGATATGATTGATATCCAGGCCACCGCCGTGATCTGCCGGAACGAAGGAGCAGGCTCGCTGAAACAACTCTGCCAGGTCGGGACTGAATTCCGGCTCGACCTCGCAGACACGAGGACCGGATATAAGATCCAGCAGATCGGCAAAGATCAGATCGCCTCGATCGCCATCAGTAAGAACATTTCTCTCTTTGGCATCGAGTAGAAGCGCCATTGCCAGATGCACCTCTGTTACCTGGGAATGCCCCATGGCCCGGGCGTCTTCCCGGGCTGTATGAAGAGTGGAAAGAAGCCTTCCGGTTACCGGAACAGCAATCAGAGAATAATTCGCGTCCGGGATCTCGTTTACCCGGACAGCAAGATCCAGCTCGCTTTCGCCCAGCAGATGAGATCGCAAACCATCGAGGGTCATATACTGCCGGTCTGCCAGAACCCCGAGAAGCGGCGGCTCTTTGCCGGCTCTCTCGAGATCGAGTATGGCAAGAAGCAGATCGCCTGTATCGAGCTTTGCCCGCCCCATGGAACAGGCATAACTGCGAGCCGCCTCCAGAATCGTCTTGACCTCGCCGGAGAGCTCTACCTTACCGGGGGATGCCAGAGCCAGCCGGGGGAAGCGCTCGTCTGCGAGAACCTTGAGGTCATGGCTGAAACCTGCCCTGGTGAGCGCCTCGTAAGCCGGACCATGGTCGTGCCGGGCCAGACCGACCACCAGGTGTACGGGCATGAGGTCCTTATCCCTCTGGTATCGCGCTGCCGCAAAGGCAAGCTCCATGACCGCTCTGGCATCGGCATCGAAAACCGAGTCTACCGAATGTTGTATAGAAGGCGACTCTTGCCGGCTCTTCCTCTCCAGCCCGGCAAGAATATCGCTGATATTGCGGCAGAAAGACGCCGAGAGAAGATCATTCAGGATTCTCCTGGCTGGATCTTTAGCAAAAGCGTTGTCGCTCATTAGAATCAAAACCACATGGAGATCCGCGGACGCCTCCTGCCCCAACGCCAGAGCCTGGCTCTCTGCCATATTGAAGAGCTTCTTCGCTTCTTTGCTCAAAGGAGGAACAGCGCTGCTCTCTGCCGGGCTCTTACTGACCTTCATCCGGGACCGGATTTTTTCCTGATCTATACCGGCATCGTTGAGAAGCGAA
>JAGQHH010000701.1 GCA_020431945.1 Cyanobacteria bacterium HKST-UBA02
CAGGTTTTCTACAGTTGTAGACAATTTAATCACCCCTGTTAATAACTCGACCTTGAACTCGATCAAATAGCCTCTCCCGGCGACCAGCTATTCCCTTCGACAATCGTATCGGGACCGCATATCGATCAGGGCTTTCCCCCCCTTAAGCAGGAACACACGTGGCATTAAGAGACCAGGGCAAAATTTCCTCCTGCTTCAAAGAGCTGAGGCTTTTCACTGCTCGCTCAATACTCCGTAACAATGCCTATATCCTCGCCGGGCGAAGCGATATCGAAGCAGACGAGCACATAAGGGAGCTATTGGACGAATATTCGATGAGGGCTCTCTCGTCATGGCTGGCAGCGAAGTATGGATTCCATCCATACGCCATCGATATCGATCCGGCAGGAAGTTCTGACATCCTGAAAACCGACGCTTTCCTTCTGACTACCGGTCTCTATCCATATAATCAAGACCTTCGAAATCAAGAAGCTGGCATCCGGGGATTCGAAGAAGTGCTCGCGAAAATACCGGAAATTCTCGATCCGCTTCTCGCCGATCCGCTTGGAGCGCCCCTGGACGGTAGCCACCCGGGTAACTGCTTGAGCTTGATAGGCCGGCTCTTCGAGCAATTCACCACCCACATACTCGATATAGACACTGATATCACTCTTGTTGCCGTCTCGAAATACGAAAGGCGCAATAAAGGACAGTTCTATACGCCACCAGAGGTAGTGAGGTACTGCATCGAGGCCGGTCTCCCCGCTCTTTCATCCGATTTCATGAAAGAGCTCACATCAAAAAAGGACACCTACAAAATCCTCGATCCGTCCTGCGGTACAGGCAATTTCCTGACTGGTTTCCTGAATCTGATCGAGAGTCGGGACGCGGATCCGGAAGCCATTTATAGAGCCGCCCGGGATAGCGTCTATGGCATAGATATAGACAGCCGGGCAGTTTCTCTTGCCAGACTCTCGGTTCTCCTGGCATCGGCCCCGACGATTCGAGCTCTGGCAAGAAAAGAGCCCGGCGCAGGAAAAATCCGCAAGTTTCGCAAGCTGACCCGGGACCTCAATCAGTCCCTCAGGCACCATATCGTCCTCTCCGATTCGGTGATTGCCGCCATGTCCCCGGGCGCCGCCGGTGACAACGGCTCCTGGCTTCTGCCCCGGGAGAACTCAGGCGATTTCGACCTGGTAATCACTAACCCGCCCTATCTGAGTTTCGGCTCCAGAGATCAGAAAAAACTCTCCAGCACCATGGCCGGTGTCTATCGCAATTTCTATCCCTTCTCCTCGGAATACAAAATCCGACTTAACGCGATTTTCCACGAGCTCTCCCTGCGTTTTACCAGACCCGGAGGGCGCGTGGTTCTGCTGGTGCCGGATAGTTTTCTGACAGGCAGGCGCTATGCCAGGCTGCGCCGGGGTCTGATCGAGCATGCGAAGATCCTGAGCATCACGGAGTTTCCGGACAGCATCATCGCCGGTGCCACTGTCGGTCGCTGGTGCGTGCCCGCTTACGAACGCAAGATAAGTGAACGCAAAATAAATCAACAAGATAGCTCCGAAAAGATCCGGCTCCGTTCTTTTATCTATAACAAGCCGGTCTCTTACCAGATCGACCTGCCGCATCTCGTAGCCGGCAACCACTGCCGTTTCCGCCTGGTCTTCAATGAAATCGACGACATGATCGCCAGAGCCATGAGCCGCCACAGCCTCCTCGGCTCCGTCCTGCGTGGTCATACCGGCATAAGAGCCCGGGCCGGGCAGAAAACCATAATCGCTCCGGCCAGGCTTTCGACAACCTATGTGAAAGGGTTACGCTCGGGATCGGCAATAAAACCATATAAAGTCGATTGGGACAGGACCTGGCTCAATGTCGACAGCAAGCTTCTCTACGCCGGTGGTTTCGACCCGCAGGTCATAGGCAGGCCGAAGCTCATGGTGCGCCAGACCGGCGATCGGATCATCGCAGCCCTGGATGAAAGCGGTCTCTATCATCTGAACAACATACACAGCTTTTCCAGCTCAAGAGTCAGGGAAAGATCCAGGGAGAAATCCAGAGATATAGACCTGCGCCTGGTCCTTGCCTGGATGAACTCGAGTCTCTGGCTCTACCTCTATAGAATGAGGACAAGAGAGCAAGATCGAGCCCTGGCCCAGATCGATATCGAGACCCTCGAGGAGATGCCGATCCCGGAAGCCTGCCCCGAGCTGGATCAAGCGATTATCGATTTAGTAAACGGACTCGATTCGGACCCGGATGCCGATTCTGACTCAGGCAGCCTGGCTGCGATAGACAGGCTTATCTATCGCCAGTACGGTCTCAGCCCGGAACAGATCCTCCATATAGAAAATGATTTAAGTCTGAGCTCCGATACCGAGACCAGCCGGCCGGGCTTGGATTCTCTCGAGTTCCGGTGGCAAAGCCGATCACAATTGCAGTCACAATCCCGTGCCGGAGCACGATGAAGAACGAGCCAGTGAATTACAATTTCAGGCATGAAATCTAGACATGTCTCTAAAATAGCCCTGGCTATCGCCATTCTAGCCTGCATTTTCTCGCTGCTGGAGTCGCAAGCCAGCACCCCGGTGAAAAAGCTGAACCCGCTGGAGGCGGCGAGAAATCTCAAAAAGAGCCTGAATGCCAGCAAGACCCCTCAGCCACCGGTATTGCGAGACAAATGGGCCCTCGTAGTCGCCCTCGATTCTTTTCACGATAAGGCCCTTGCCCCTATCAAGTTTGCTCAGAACAATGCCCTGAATCTGTCCACCCTCCTTTCAAACCCGGACATAGGCAGATTCGGTCCGAAACGAGTGCTTTCGGTCACCAATAACAAAGCAATCAAGACAAATATAGTGAAATGCCTCGGAGAGCCCTGGCTTC
>JAGQHH010000702.1 GCA_020431945.1 Cyanobacteria bacterium HKST-UBA02
TAATTTCATCGGAAGAGGTTCTATATGGCTTCAGCGACACTGATCGACTATGGTGCCAAGGACTTATTCAAGATTGGAACCTTTGGAAACATGATCCTAACAAAGCTAAAGTCCAAAAGGCTTTGTTAGATGCGTTGTCCGTATTGTCGGCGCACGATGAAAAAATGTCTGTTGGTCCAATCTCAAGAATTATGGCTACCGATTCTCAAGACTATCCAACAGTAAACTGGCCATACGGAAAAGTTCCCGTGCCACTAGCCTCTTCTGGCATGAGAAGAGTAATCGACATAGCCTACTTGGCGATCTGGTTGTTCGCAGAAAACTTGAAACTTAGGGGTGAGCTCACAGGATATTGGGGTTCTGACTCGATCGATTTGAAAAGCCACAATTTAGTGATTTTAGTCGATGAAATTGAGCTTCACCTCCATCCCCGCTGGCAGAGAACAATTCTTCCTTCCTTACTACGGGCTATCCAAGACATTACGGAAACCATTTCTGGAGTTCGGGCCAATTTTCAAGTCTTTGTAACTACCCATTCACCATTCACTCTACTTTCTATGGAGCAGCACTTTGACTCCGAGTCTGATCGAGTCTTCATAATGAATGCTGAAGATAGGCGACTAACGATTACGAATTACCCAATGAACAAGAAGGTCGACGCCTCTGCTTGGCTTACCTCTCCAGTATTTGGAATTCGTAGAGCCAGGTCACTTGATGCGGAGCATGCGATCGAAATGGCGATAGACTACATCAAAGGTTCTCGTGAGCTATCGTATGAGGACATAACAGAGTTGTTGGGTACGGCATTACCTGACATGGATCCATTTTGGACGATCTGGATTTTCCAGAAGTATATAAAGACAAGCCAGGAACCACGTCAATGATAAAAGTTATTCCGCCTCCTGAACCAGAAAGGTTCCATATCGATGTTCGAGAGAGAGGTAAAAAGTTGCTTGACCAGCATATGGGAAAGAAACTTTCTTCCAAGGACTTTAAGCCTTACTGGGACGACTACCGCCATCAACTGAAAAGAGGCTTTTCACATCGGTGTGGATATAGTGCAACGATCGTTCACGGAAAGGGATCGGTCGACCATTATCTAGGCAAGGTATCATACCCCCAACAGGCGTACGAGTGGTCAAACTACCGCTTCGCATCTCGGGAAATGAATAGCTTAAAATCTACGTACGATGAAAAGATACTTGATCCATTTGAGGTTGAGGACGATTGGTTTAGTATCAACCTATCTACCTTTGAAATTGTCCTGACAGATGCCATTCCTAACAACTCAATTAGAGAACGAGCGAAATTCACACTCGAAAAATTGGAACTCAATTCTCAAGAAGCCATAGAGTCTAGATTGTTTGCCGCGTCAATGGCTTTTAGAAATCCATTCAACGAGGAAGTTCTGGAGACAATAAGAGTTGATCATCCCCTTATAGCACGCGCCCTGGAAGAATTCAGACATTCTCTAAGATCTAGCTTATCGAAAGATCGTGTGATTGAGCAGTTAAGAGGATTGTTCGAAAAATACTCGTTAGAGTCCTTTGAGCTACTCTAGAATTTGTGAGGTCGCCCGCGGATCACTGTCCATAGAGAATTCTTCTTCCAGCCGGTCCTAGTAACTTCTTATAGTCGAAAATAGCTCAGGATTTATACCAGTAATATCGCAGAATGAGAATGCGATGTGCTTTGCCAGGATGATCGCCTCAGTGTTATCTGATAGTTCTTCTTCTTCTTCTTCTTCTTCTTCTGATTGCGTATTCACGTCCGGCTGCATTACAGAAGCACCATTACTTTTTGTGGATTGCTGGCCGGCAGGAAGAATGAGTTGAACATCTCTTTCCACGCAGTTCGGCAAAATCAGGAGGCTAGGCTTTCTTGCTTTTCTGGGAAAATTTGACCCAGGCGCCGATTTCGCCGAGGCATTATCTAGACTCTTTGTGTTCGTCCCTTTCTGTATAGAAAGGGAACGCATTGCCGCTAGATGCCTCAGAACATCACATGCGCCGATAGGATGAAAAAGAAGGCGGACTAATAGCTCCAACTGGTCGTTAAGCCAAGATGGATCTGGCTGCTCGTTTGTTCCAGTTAGTTCTCTTAGCAGGCTAAAAAGTCGCTCTTTGTCTCGGAGTGCTAACGACCCACCGTGTAAAAAAACCCTTGATTGTTTTCTAAGATCCTCCAAATTGCTGCTGACTACCGACCGAGCCATCTCCAACAAGCAGAATGCATATCTTTCCGCACCGCTAAATGCCACTTCAATACTAGCAGCGTTTTCTGGTTTCAAAAGATGTCTTCTTGTAGCGTACATATCGATCAAAATGAACAGATTTCTATGAAATTCTACACTCCAAAATCCGTAAGATAGATAACGGTCTATCTGACGAATTGCCACGCGAACATCGTCGTCTACCAAGTCGTTCCTGTGATAGTCAGAGAGCATATGACTGTATTTAGCAAAATCAACTAGCTTAGATTTGACTCGTTTTGCCTCCAGTTGAGAAATCGCATCGATATCCAGGACGCGAATATCTAGTTTTGAAGCCAACGCCCTACAATGTGGATGCAACTTCGGACGAATGAAAAACGCTGTGTCTGCGGACAGATAATCAGAAAGTCCTCTTAGTCTCAACAGTTGATCGCTATCAGAGTTACTCTCCAAGCTGCTGCAATCTGCGGCAATCCGGTGCGGAGTAAACATTTGATCAAAACGAATTCCAAACAGATCCAGAGAACGAGAATCAATACTTCTCTTTCCTTGATTCCCAACTTCAATATCTGCCGTGAGCCAGTAACCCATATCAGACAGCAATGCAACGGCCCTTGAGCCGAAATCTTGCTTCTTCAGAGATTTTTGTCGCCTACTCACTGAACGAACTACCTCGGCCAATCTTTGCAATCATTTCTATAATGGCAGCACGAGTTTCTTTCGATTCTTCAACGGTCCCTGCGATCCGCGGACGTGTAGTACCAGGTGACAGATATTCAGTGGAAGACGACAGTGCAGCGTGGACATCCTTGTCCAATTTTGCCGAAATTGGATCACCCGATTCAAGCATCTCTAAGGCCACTTGTAGTGCTTGCATATTGTCCGGAGTGTCATCGACTCGGAAATTCCAGTATCCATTGGTGTCTCTGAATGCTTTACCTATGAATTTAGATGCGAGCAATGCGTACTGCTCCAACAGGTCGGGATGCCCCTTGCCGAACTGTTTGTCAGAGATCAACTTCTTGACAATTGCTATTGGGCTTAAAATCTTGTTCACCGATGCGTAATGCTGTCCATATCGGACACAGCTAACTATTGCCCGAGCCTTGTCCAAAATCACCTTTTCGTGATCTGCTACACCGCTATGAGGAGCAAAAAGAAATCCTCTTGCACCGGTTGATCCATCGACCTTTACAGGCATAAACACCCCAGTCATTATTGCTGCGTGTACAGCCCGGTTGTTCCTTACTTTAGGATCGTCTGCCGGCAGTCCCTGCGATTCCCTCAGATTGCTCAATACATCCCTTACTTCCGAAGGGAACTGGTTAGCCCATGCGAGGTACAAGTCAGGTTTACCATCAATCGCTAATGGAGAGAAAACATACTTGGAACCTTCGATTGTCTGCGATGACATGAGCTGGCCGGCCGTCATTACGTCGCGCATAATTGCAAAGTCGGGAGATCTAAGATTGAGTGATTTTGCCAACGTCTCCTCCGTGGAAGGGCCAGCAAAAAGAGAATTGAGTGCAGCAATGCCTGCGTATTCAATGTCTGTGGGGTTGAGCTCGCGCCACCGACTTCCAAGTTCTTCGTATCCTGATCGCAACTGTGGAACGCGCAGCTCTATTCTCTTGATAGACGTACCTGCTCTAACAACAGTAATGAAATCGACCTCTTCAAGTTCGCTCAATACTCGATCAAGCTCGCCGCCGCCGATACCAAGCATGGATGCGGCACAACGCAATTCCATCTCTGGTATATAGAGAGCACCGAGATCGCGTAAGTGCATTGCCAGTGTCGCGGCCTTTCCAATGATTACAGTGTTATTAAAGAATGCGTCCTTTGTCCTAGAGTCAACGATATAGCGAAGGCCCTCATGAAAGTCATGCGATCGCAAACCGACTACAAAATCTGAAATACTGAGGATATTTGGCTCTATTGTGTTCATTTCTTTATCCATGTCACACGTCTCTTCAAATCATTTAGTTGGTCATAATTAATAAGTCTGTGCCGTTGTAATTTCCCAACGACGATACCAGGTGCGATACCAATCTTACTAGCGAAAGAGACAACGCTCTTTTTGTCGAACTTTTGATGAGCTATAAATTCAGAAAGTTGCTTGGGAGGCATTAACACATCACATGCGAATGCGTTAGCCTCATGTTCTTTTAAATCGTTTACATCATCAGGATCATCATCAATGAATACATCACGTTTCCCATGAAGCAGTATATGTCCTACCTCGTGAAAAAACGTAAACCAAAAATGGTCGTCCGTTCCATGACGGAGGCTCAATTGAATAAGTGCTTTGTTTGGCGTCAACCATCTACTGGCTCCGCTAATTGGCGCTTTGGGAAGACCTGGCACGTAGACTACTGCAACTCCACATTGAGCACACAAATGACTGATCTCCGCCTGAAACTCACTTTGAGGCTTTACTGAAAGATCTCGCAGTTCTATTATCGCTTCTCGAAATGCTTTCGAGTCAAATGGACGACATTCTATTTGTTGACCAAGAATCTCGCCACGCCTCAACCATGCACTTGTCGCACCTGGTTCTTTAGAAAAGGTTGGTGATGTTCGGTATGCAATTTTCGAAGATAACCATTGCTCATTCCACGCTTCCGGTGACGCAATTCCGTAGAAGCGAAGAACCGTCTGCAACTGTGCTACTGGATCGGAACATTTACTGATCCAACCCTCTTTGACCATTGCACCAACGGGAATTCCCTTTAGCCATCCTGTCGATCCCAACAGCCGCGCTCGATCCTTCTCTCTCGCCACAAATGTCTGATAGTTTGATTCAAGGTTCAACCAAAACTTCGATGGAATATCCAATACACGCTCAAGCTGTAATGCAGTATCGGGAGTTATTGAAGTCTTTCCTTGGACTATCTCGTTAATAGTCTTGATTGGTCTTCCAGTCCGTTTTGCGAGATCCGACTGTGTCAATCCGCGCTCCTCAAGCGCCTCTAAAAGAATCTCGCCCGGCGAAACACAATAATCAGGGTTGAATTGATTTTTCGACATGCTATTCATGTGTATCTCTAACCTCGAGAATTCTCACGCTAGTAATTACGCTCCAATTTATGGATCCGTCGTCTAGAACTGGCGGTGGACTTTCGGTAGGTTCAAACAACAGTCGATACGGTCCGTCCAGATCGACTGAAAATACCCCTGCTAAATCCCCTTTTAGAACATGGCAACGGCCCGGAGCATTTCTTAGCTGCCCCAGATTGTCAGCTGCAGACAGTTGTCCCATTCTTTTTGTTATGGCCTTTGCCCTCTGTTGACCATGAGCTTTATTCAACTCCTTCTGGGAGTTAAATTCCTTCTCTTGCTTGGTGGTCGAAAAAACGATTTCCATGAATGTATTTTAGCAGGTTTTTAACGGAGGAGGTTTAAAAAAAGAAAGGTAATACCATTAACCCCAAAGGTGCATATGACAGCCTTTGGCTAAACGAAAAGCGCCTGTCTCCAGGGACTCCAATATCAAGGCAGCTCGCGAAAGTTTTCAAGCTTTCGAAAGTATGATTGACCAAGTGGCGTTTCCCCGCCTGTTCGCCAGCGAGAGGAGGGAAAGCCTTGTGGCTTATGACTTTACTAAGGCACTTACTTGCATTCAGAAGGGTGGAAACTCATTGAAGCAGCCATTAAGATTACCCACCCTTACCCACTTTTTCTGCCAAAGGGTGAGGCTGGGGTGAGGCTGAGTTTAGTCTGGTCTGAAAAGTCCCCTGCCCGGCTGGATTCGAACCAGCGACCTCATGGTTCGTAGAAAGGCTCCGCCCCAATACTAGAATGAAATCAAGTGAAACCAAAGCAATTTCAGGAGAATCCCCGATTTTGATTCCTATATGATTCCGAAAATTCTGCCGTGTCCGAAAACCCTCGGGACGACAGGATTCG
>JAGQHH010000703.1 GCA_020431945.1 Cyanobacteria bacterium HKST-UBA02
ACCATGACGGTCCCGGTATGGTGATCTACTTCTTCAGGCACGAGGGCAAGTCCCATGGTTTCCTGGAGAAGCTGCGCGCCTTCCGTGACAACATGTTCCCTGTGGACGGCGACCTTCGGGACTTCAGCCCGGCAGTGGCAATCCTCAAGGACCTGGGCATCGACCGGGTCACCCTGATGACAAACAATCCCGAGAAGATCGCCTATCTCGTGGACAATGGCATCGCAGTCACCGGCACCCGCCGCGTGATCATCCAGGACGAAAAGCTCGTCGACTTCCTCGACTTCAAAGCCCGCTCTTTCGGTCACTTCCTTCCGACCAAGGACGACGGCAACGAAGGCGAGGACGAAGATGGGACTCAGTCCCGGACACTGGCTCACGCCTGACATTACATCACTTACCAGAACGAGCCCCGGGTCCCAGAAGACCCGGGGCTTTGCTCTGGTCAAAACGGAGATTTCTATGAGCAAGAAAGCTCTGATCGTGATGCTGGGCGTTAACGGTGCCCTCAGCTCATCGGTCATCAAAAAGCTGTCCAGGCGAAAGAGCGTCGACATCATCGGTTTCGACGTCCAGGAAGGCACCGACCTTCCCGTGACGGAGTATCACCGCTGCGATCTGCGCTCCCGCGAGGACATCAAGCGTGCCCTGGCTCTCATCGACTGCCAGGACTACAACACCGTTCGACTGCTGATCTGCGCCTCGGTCATGAACCGCTTCTCCGTCACAGCCGATGAGCTGGACGAGGACATGTTCTACGAGGAGATGCTGGTCAACCTGACCGGACCCGGCTACTTCGCCACCGCACTGGCTCGCCGGTGCATCGCGCAAGGCGCCAGGGCTCGGATCGTCTTCGTCGGTTCCACCGGCGCCTACGTGGGCAGCAACGACGCTTCCTACGCCGCCGCCAAAGCCGGCCTCGACGGTCTGTCGCGGTCCCTCTCCAAGTACCTGGCTCCCCGGGGCGTCACCTCCTTCGTCGTGCACACCGGCATCTTCGACTCAGCGATGAGCGCGGAGGTCTCGGCTGAACGCCAGGCGAAGACCATCGGCATGACCCACGTGAAGCGCAAGGGAACCGTGGAGGAAATCCGCGACTTCGTTCTGTTCTATCTTCTGACGGCGCCGGACTTTGCGACCGGGGACGTCGTTGAAATCAATGGAGGCCAGCATTCGTAGAAGCGAACTGCTTGCCGCAAACCAAACCGAGAGGAGAGTCGTCATGACGACCATGATTCCCTACCGGCTGGCGGCAAGCGATCTCGATGATACGCTTCTCGCTGCCGGCAAACTGAGCGCGGCCAACATCGCTGCCGTTGGCCGCATCAAAGAGCGCGTACCCCTGGTCGCACTGGCCTCGGGTCGCATCCTGCAGCAAATCCAGCCGTTCCACAAAGAGCTCGGGCTAGACACTCCGATGGTGGCCAGCAACGGAGCCCTCGTCATCAAAGCCGATGGCGAGGTCATCTCCGAAGTCGGTCTGCCGGAGGACGCCGCCCGGGGCATTCTCAACTTCGCAGTGAAGCGGCAGGTGACTTCCATCTGCCACTTCCGGGACGGCGTCTACGTGACCTCGAAGTTCCACTGGAACGCTGAATCTCAGCAACACGTGGTGGAGCTCGGGAAAGCGGTGAAGTTCGTCAATCACAAGTCGGTCCGGGGACGCTCTCCGTACAAGATCATCGTCTCGGCTCCAGCAGCCGTCATCGATGAGCTCGTCGGTCAGTCGAACGCTCGATTCGGTCATCGTGTCGAGGTGCTTCACCTCAACCATGAGACCATCGAGTTCATGCCCAGGGGCGTCGACAAAGCGTTTGGCCTGAAAGCCCTGACCAGCTTCTACGGCATCGAAGCCTCGGAAGTGGTGGTCTTCGGCGACGGCAACAACGACCTCTCGATGTTCGCCTGGGCCGGTCTGAGTATCTGCATGAGCCACGGCAGCCCCGCTGCCCGAGCCGCCGCAGGTCTCATCGCCCCCGAGTCGGCGAGAGAAGACAACTTCGCCTCAGCAGTCGATCAGGTCCTGGCGCTCCAGTATCGCAAGGGCGCCGCCTGACGGCTTTTATCAACGAGCAATTGCAAGGAAAAGCCGAAATGGTTCTGAGCAATACCGAAATAATCCGGGCTATCGAGTCCGGACGGCTGGGGATAACACCTCAGCCGGAGTTTACGGTGGAGGGTAAAAACGCTCGCTTCGAGTCGGACACCCTCAACCTGACTCTGGCGGAAAAACTGCAGGTCATCAAAGGCGGGGTCACATTCGATCCCAGCACCGACGATATCCGGCAGGTGGTCCGCAAGCACTCCAGGGAGGTCGTCCTCACCGACGACAAGCCCTTCATTCTCAAGCCCGGGAATTGCGTGCTGGCAATGACTGCCGAGCGCATCACCCTGCGGGCCGACACCGATGAGCCGCCGCTCATGGGCATCATCGAAGGGCGCAGCACCCTCGGGCGCAGCTTCATGACCGTGCATGTCACGGCACCCTTCGTCCACGCCGGCACCGATCACCAGATCGTGCTCGAGATCGCCAATATCGGCAAATGGAATATCGTGCTGCGGCGCGGTATGAACATCGCCCAGATGGCGTTCATCGAGCTCTCCGGCAAGCCCACCCTCCGCCTGAGCCAGTTCCACGGACAGGATCTTCCCTGCGGAACAGCCGGCGGGAGGAACGAGAAATGAAGGGACGACAATACTTCCTGGGGCAAGGAGCACGCGGTTCGACCCTGAAGTCGCAACCGTGTGCCCCCCCGGAGCGAGCAGACAACGCCTGACGGCGTCTATGCTCGCTTCTTTTTCGAAAGGATTTCACTATATTCTTTAGTATATATTCTGAAATGCGGAATGACCTCTGTGGTAGTTCAAGCTGGCATGATTCCTTTTGAGGAATAATTTTCGGTGGTTTTTGATTTCGCAAACGATATCATTTGCCACTTTGAAAGCGTTTGAGAAATCAACTCGAATCGAGCTGAACACAAG
>JAGQHH010000704.1 GCA_020431945.1 Cyanobacteria bacterium HKST-UBA02
TACCGGAAGGAGCTCGAAATGAGTACTTTTCTTTTCGCCATCGGTCTGGTGGCTTCCATCGTTACCGGAGCCTGGTCAGGCAAATACCTGGCTCGCATCTTGCGGTCTGTGCCGAAGGCCTTTCCGCTTCTCGGTCTCATCGTCATCGTCGGGCTCTATGCCCTCAGCGACCATAGCGGCTACTTCGGCTTCTTATGCGCCTTCATCAGCGCATGCAGCTGCGCTGCTTGGTGGACAAAAGATGAGCCAAACAGCGCATCCGTCTCCCCATCCGCCGGCCACCGGGGCTTTCCTTTCCTGAGGCCGACGGACGACCCATTTGCCAGACGGAATTCCCTTCAAGACGGGTCGAAGACCCCGGGCGTTCGCTTCGCTTCCAACGGAGCGCGAATCCGCCTGGCTTCCGATTCGGGGAAATCGACGGGCTCGAGACCGAAAGGTCACCTCAAATCAGTCCGTTAAACGCAACCCTAGATACTGGAGACAAAACCATGGATCCAAGCATCATCATTCTTCTGCTGAAAGCCCTCAGCTATGCCATCGTCCTCGGGACGGTCTTTCTCACCATGAAGTTCGTGGTGCCGGCCGTCACCAGGGGCGGTGTCACGTTCACCGGCAACTTCTTCAGCTCGGCGGCTGCCATCGTGCTGATCTTCTTTGCCGGGTCTCTTCTGACCAACCTGGTCGCGCTTGCCCTCATCAAGCTCGCGCCGGCGGCCATCGTCTACCTGTCCGCCAATCCCTGGCTGTTGATCGCAATGACCATCCTGATCGACGCCGCTGCCGTCCTCGTGGTCGGCAAAGCGTTACCCAGGGTGCTCTTCGTGCGAAGCTTCCTCGTCGCTATCGTCGCCGCGGTCTTCGTCGGAATCGCCAGCATCCTCGGCAGCATCGCGGCCATGGCGCTCATCTCGGGAATCCTGAGCATCGGCGCCTGACGCTTTATCGAGTCAATCAGAGCAGGCTTGCCTCGCAAGGCAAGCCTGTCTCCAACTCAGAGGGAACCGCATTGACCTCGAGAATCATTGCACTATCGGCTCTTGGCGGAGGAATCCTGCTGGCAGGCGCAATTGCGCTGACGGCTGGGTTCCTGCGCCCGTCCGCGAATCTCGCGAACGTAGACTTTCCCACTGGTCTCGATGTACGGATGGAATTCCACCCCGACGAAACTTCTCGCACGGTGGAGCTCTATCCTTCGGGAGCCAGGCAGCATGCCGTCGCTCAGCAGAAAGACGGTCTCATCACCGACTACTGGTACCGGCAGGATGAAACACTCAAAGAAGCCATCACCAGGACTGCTGACGGCGAGGTTCGCCGCCACGCTTATGTCCAGCCCGACGGGCTGACCTATAAGCTCGACACCGAGTTCTATCCCGGCGGCCAGACCAAGAAGATCCGGGAGCTCCTGGATGACCACACCACGAGGCTTCGCTTCTTCTTCGCCAACGGCATCGTCAACAAGGACCAGAGCATCCTGCTCCGTGAAAAGGGCTGGGTGATGGTCTCTGAGGACGTCCGCCGCGAAGACGACAGCCTCGAACAGACGTTCCGGCTTGCCGACGACGGCTCCATGCTCACCGAGCGGTTCAGCCCCACCGGCGTCCTCACGGCGCACATGGAGAAGAACAAGCAGAACACCAGCTACACCGAAGTCTGGTACCTTGACGACGGCAAGACGCTGACGCGCAAGCTGGAGCAGACCAACGAGGGCACCTTGATCACGCTGCTCGACCCCACCGGCGCCACCACCGAGACCTACCAGTTTCATGGCGACATGAAGAAGTACGGCTCGGTCTGGCGCAAGGTCTATGTCGACGGCAAGAAGGTCCTGGAGCAGTGGTATGAGCTCCGCAAGGACGGCTCGATCAATCTGGACCTGGTGAAGACATTCCTGCCCAACGGCAAGGAAGGTTACCTGGTCTGGTTCGCCGATGACGGTGTCACTGTCACCTGCGAAGTGATCTATCACGGCGACCAGGAGATCAAGTCGGGCCGGACCATCAAACGCTACCGCGAGGAAGACGGAAGCCTCAAGGAAGTGGAAGAGCTGGACGGCAACAACAAGACCGTCTCCGAGGTCCAGTACCCGGAAGGCAACAGCACGAAGGTCACCGCTGACCCGTCCCTGACCGGTCCCATGACCATCGAGATGCCGCCCTTCATCATTCCGTACGCGCCGCCTCAGATGCACTGAAGCAGCGAAGAAAGCTCCTGGCAGGAGCATCAGCAGACGGCAATCTCTCGATTGCCGTCTGCCCGAACTTTTCAAGGCGCCTCCGCTGCGCCTTCTTTTCTAATCAGTTATTTACTATGCTATTCAGTATGATCAAAACTCATGAAGGAAACTCCACCTCACACTCACATTGCGACAGCCAACAAGGCTGGCACCACTATCGATGGCTGACATTGCGCAGCTAGTGGAGATTAGATGTAATACAGGTTTTGATATCAGAAATCAAACAGAAAACCTTGTTTCTTTCACCAGCCACGAGCCTTTTCGGGTTATGTTCTGACTCTTTATGCATGCTTCTTCATTAAGCACTGTCTTGATCATCAACTGCGCAGTGGTGAATGTTGTGGAGTCTTTCATTTTCCTGACTAACCGGTCACTCCATAGCCTCGAGCCCCCTCCAGCCTCAACCTCGCATCACCACAAGAACCTGCCTGCCAGGCGGTTCGGTGTTGCCCAGATGTCGGCTCGGTAGAGGATTATCGGCGTGGAAGCGATGAACGGTCTGTCAGAACCGGCGGTGCAAGCGGTTTCTCCGCCGGCAAAGGATCACTTGCCTTTAGCAGTGATCAGAACCTCGATCGAAGGAACTCATCAATGAGTGAGAACGACGCACCTGCTCAAGTGCCTGCTCCGACTTCGCCGGACAAAGGCAGTCGTAAGAGCCGCTTCCGGTCTCCCCGGTTCTGGCTCAAATCCCTGGCACTCTTCGCTCTGGTCTACCTGATCGCCGTGCCCTTCGTGCACCCGCTCCTGGTCATGGCCTGGTCAGTTATGCCGATTTTCGTCCTGCCTCTGATCGGCATCCCGCTGGGACTCCTGATCGCCAGGAAGTTCCGCAAAACCGGCATCTCGGTGGTCACCCTGGCTGTGCTTGCCACCGCCGGCGTGACGGCTGTCAACTTTACCGACTGGTTCGTCGACAGCCAGATCGCAGCTTATATCGCACCCACCAGGGTCTCGACGATGCCGATGTCGATCAACAACCGGCTCCTGCCGCGGCCAACCGCCCTGCACTATGCCGAGAACTCCAACACCGACAACCGCCTCCGGGTAGGTCGCCCACATCTGCTCGCCGACCCGAAGAGCGACATGATGTACTGGCAGGTTCCCCTGCATTACGACGTCTGGTACGGCAGGATCCTGGGCTCCACCGGTGGTGTCGCCCGGGTCGATGCCGGTGCCACCGGACAGCACGCCGAGACGATGCCGGACAGCGGCTTCCTCTACGGTGATGAAAGCTGGGTCGCCGATGTCGCCTTCAAGTGGCTCCACCCCTTCTCGGAGAAAGCCGAGGTCGTCTACTGGCAGAAGGACGACGGCTCCTGGGTGATCCTCACCTCTTACATGAGCTACAGCCCCACCTGGACCGGCGCCATGATCCCCGTGGTCAAAGGAGTCATGGAAATCAGCCAGAACGGCATGATCCACAACTACTCCATCAGCGAGGCATCGGTCCGCTATCCCGGCGCTGCTCTCTTCCCCGAGAAGCTCGGCCGCCGCTATGCGGAAGCCTATGCCAAGTACAAGCACGGGCTGGTCAACTACTGGGTCTACCAGAAAGACCTGCTGATGATCTCGGAAGACACGTCTCTTCCCGACGACGAGACCGGCGGCAACCATCCGCCTTTCTTCCAGGATTTCCAGGGCATGGGCTTGCAGCTCGTCGCCCCCATGGAGCCCAACGGCAACTCGAGCTCCGCTCTTACCGAGGTGCTTTTCTTCGATGGCATCACCGGCAAGGCGCGCTCCTTCTCCCCCACCCATGTGCCGCCGCTCAACGGACCCAGACAAGCCTTCAAGAACGTCCACAAGGCGGACAACCAGGCTGACTGGCCCGACTTCGCGGCCCTGGAAGGCAAGCTCGTCACCAAGGATCACAACCGTTACTGGCTCTTCACCGTCATCCGCAAAGACGGCGAGAGTCATGCTTTCGTGATGCTCGTCCTGGTCGACGGCTACACCCTGGACGCCTACAAGTTCCTCTCCAAAGACGAGCTGGACAAGTTCCTCGAGAACGCCAAAGCGTCCGACGGCCATCAGCCCTGACTTTCTGATCGGGATCATCCCTGACAGGAGGCCAGCCTGAATCCGAACGGCACCTGCGGCTTCCCGCCGCAGGTGCTCGTTCACTTCCTGCGAGGCAAACATGAACAACTTGCAAGATTTCCTGCTGGTAGCAATTCCCTTCGCCGCTCTCGGCTTCGCCTGGCGGCGCTACCTGAGCACCGCTGCTACAGCGGTGGTTTTCCTTTGCATGCTTGCCGGCTTCTGTTATTTCGTCGGCAATCTAGCGCTTCTGGATATGGGCTCGATTCTTCTGGTCGCAAGCATCTTCACGCTCTG
>JAGQHH010000705.1 GCA_020431945.1 Cyanobacteria bacterium HKST-UBA02
TGAGGAATTTGTAAGTGCGAAACTCACCGAGGATCCTGTTCACCGTCTGGCCGATTAGATTTTCAAGAACAGCTTGAATACTCATGTCCGGGGCATCAGCTTTCTGCAAATGTCAGTTTTGCGAGGTCGCGCTTTGCATGTACGACTCGCAGTACTGCAATGTTATCTCGACCTTCGATTCGATAAAAAATGACGTAATCACCCTCAGTGACGCTTCGAAGACCAGGTTTTACTTCGTCTCTCTTGGTACCGCTCCGCGGCTGATCGACTAAATCAAGGCAACGCCTTCGGAGTCTCTTGTGATGCTGGTCGGCAGCATCTATGTTGTCGCCAGCAATGTACTGGTAGATTTCAATGAAGTCGCGATCGGCCTGTGGCGTGAAGCGAATACGAGTCAATCACTTCTGCCTTTCTTCGATGATTTTTCGCTTTGCAGAATCAATGTGCTTGTCCAACTCTTCCAACGAAACCGATCTTCCTTGAGCCAGTGACTCGTCTGCCTCATCCATTGCTCGTCGGAGCCACTTGAGCTTGATTTGCTCGACCAGCTGCTCCTGCTCCTCAGGCGTTAGCCGATCTGCCATCTTAATCACCTGGTCCAGAGTAGTGTTATCTTCTGGTCTATGCTGAGCCATAAGCGTCTCCACCTCACACCTGACAATTATATCGAATTTTGTCTCGTTCTCCTATCGGCTGCCATTGCTCCGAGACCCGGCTTTCTCCTGGCAGTCTTATGGAAGTGTTTTTTTCGAGTCACGGACCACGTGACTCGTGAAAATGCTAGATCCTTGCCCTGTCTGGGCTGAGGCTTGGTTGACATATTGATCGGTCGTTCTGCCTTTTTCGAATTAGAGAAGGAACCAACATTTGAGCCTAGACTTGAGGAATTTGTAAGTGCGAAACTCACCGAGTATCCTGTTCGATTTTGTCGACGACAACTTCGAGCGGGGGGTCAAAGCTATTGTTGTGATAAATGAGGGCTTCTGGAGCGAAGATGAATTTATCAGATATTGGCTCTAGTTGTAGCTTTGAACCGTTTGTAAATGTGATCGTATATTTGAATTCTGACTCCTCAAGCTCTTTCACGGTCTGACCGACTAGATCTTCAAGATCAACCTGGAGTGGTTCGAAACTATACACGCAGTAAACAACTAGGCCGGCACCATCAAAATCGATTAAAAGCGACTCGCCTTCCTGGTCTTGCCAAATTTTATTCACTCTAAGACCAACCATCGTTTGCAATGGATGTAACCTGTTGTATTCCATACCCATGTGTTCTCCTGTCTGGCTAAACGGAACCAAGGTTGGGAACAGGCTACTTCGATATGCGTGAATATTGAAGGCTTCTTCATGCGCTGTTTAATCTCTTCTGGACTCGCTGTCTCAAAGAATCCTTCGACCGCTTCCTTGAGATTGCTTATCGCTTCTTCGATCGTGGCACCTTGACTTGCGATATTTAGCTCCGTGCAGAGCGAGACATAGCCGCCATCTTCCTCTGTGAGCACTACACTGAATGTCTTCATGAACGAAATCCAAATGAGTCACTGATTACGGCTATTAGTATATAGAAAGAGTTTCCTGTTGCAATAAATTTTGAGCTGCGTTTCCGACTGACGGGTGCTGGCATCGCCCATAGCTTTCAAGAAAGCGAGGCTTCGATAGTCTCGATCTCGTCTCTCAAGACCGCCGCTTTCTTCTCGTCGTGGTTCGCCAGGAGCTTTTCGTATTCTCTCAGGATCATCAGGGTGGCAGGGTGCTCCTTGCAGGCATGGCGTCTGATTTCCAGCGCCTTCTCGTAGCAGGCGGAGGCTTTCTCGACCTCGCCCAGATCGCTCAGGATCCTTGCTTGAATGGTGGCAATTTCGATCCTCGCGGGATCGTCTTTTCTCAGCTTCTCTTCCAGGGACCCTGCCAGATCCGCCAGGGCGGAAGCGGTGACATCGAGCTCCTTTCGGCTACGGCTGATCTCGAGTCGAAGAAGTCTTCCGGCTGGATCATCCGGGCTCAGAGCGAGGACTTCCAGGGCCTGATCGAGATCGCCTGCGAGGACGAGGCTCCAGACCAGGGCTCTTGCTGCCGATCCACTGACGGAGCGACTCTCCTCCGGCAGCTCCTTGAGGTCTTCTACGGCTTTCTCGGCATAGTACCGGGCGCGGTCGATATTGCCCCTGGTGCTATCCATCTCGGCAAGCAGTGCCAGGACTTCGATCTTCATGAGGTGGCCGGAGATCTCGTCATTGCCTGCGGTGCCGGCGCCGATCTGACGCAGGCACTGACCACCCAGCTCCTCTGCCTCGGCTATGAGACCGCAGTGATAGAAGAGCCGGGCGAGATGACCGAGATCTTCGCTGAGATAGCGTTCGAAGTGCTCCCGGACCGTGGTCCTCACGATCTCTTTGTGGTCATTTCTACAGGCAAGACCGAGAGCGGCGAATCGCGATAGCGATCGTGCTTGATTCTGCCGCTTCTCATTCGCGGCGCAATGCTCGAAAAATAGAGAAGCTAGCAGAAGCGTCTCCTGGAAGATATAAGCGCTCTCTCTGGCGCCCAGAAGACCGGGAAGCTCGTCTACGAAGCCCTCCCAGTCGTCAGCCTCGGCGTTGATGTGGGCTCGGAAGGCTGCCACCATCGACTCGAGCTTCTCTTTCTCCTCCTCCTGGGCCATGAGGGCAAGAAGGATCTCCAGGAGCCAGATCAGTGCCGGATCGAGGGAGTCGGCAGAGCGGCTTACTTTCAGGGTCGCTTCTTCATCCTTTGCGAGCATGGCGGCATAGGACTCGAGCAACGGACAGAGACCGGAGATGGCGTAGAGGGCGTCGCGTTGCACCAGGGCGTCTTTGAGGGCGCCGGCGCCTTTGAAGAGAGGATACTCTCCGTTGCTCTCTTTCGAAGCGAGCGCCGGGACCAGTATATGGTCGAGAACCACCGAGCTCAGCGGAAGCGTAGCGACTCTGGTGGCTTTTTTAGGCTTCTTCTCACCAGGCCCGGCGTCTTTCCGGGAATCGGTGATTATCTGAGGAAGCCCCTGGTGATCCGCGAGAGCTTCTATGGATACAAGACAACCGGTGAGGTCCAGTTTTTCTAATGTGGTCCCCTGGAGCAGACCGGCAAGGCAGTTGTCGGTGACGGCTGTGTACGCCAGGTTCAATTCTTTCAGCGCCAAAAAGCTTTTCTGAATAACAGCGAGCTCCTGGTCGGCAATCTCGGTGCGGGAAAGATCCAGTCTCTCGAGTTTTTTGTCGATCGCCGGGGAAAGCTGATTGATATCTTTGAGCCTGGAACCCGACAGATTGAGAGTGACGAGCAAAGGACCGGTATCGAGGGAGACGGCGGTTATGTCGCAATCGACCAGGTAGAGATGTTTCAGACCTTTCAGTGAAGCGATGAAAGAAGCAAGCCGGTCGTCTATGCGATGACCGGTGATCACCAGGCGCTCCAGACCCTGGAAGGAGCCGAGAGTGGAGAGAGCCCCCGGGTCGCCGGCGAGATTGTGAAGGCAGAGCTCTTCAATAAGATTGCGGGCGAGTATCTCGATGTAGTCGTCGGTCAGGGCTACCCCGGCTAGGGCCAGACGCCTCAGGTGCCCGAAGCGCCTCAAGCTTGCTGCTCTTGCCTTATTGCTCAGACGCCTGAGGGCGACTCCCGAGATGCTGTCATAGCCTTCCGCGGGGATTCCTCGAAGGTCGTCTCCAAGGGAGCCGGACAGAGAGAGGACCAGGTCCGATTCCGATTCCACCTCGACTTCTATAATCCCCCGGGCGGTCAGGTCCGGGGAGCCATTTTCGAGGTTGAAAAGAAAAGGGGTGTCCCGTGGGAGCAGGTAGAGAGCGCCCAGGGAGCGGTTCTCAGGAAATGCGAGGCGATGTTTGCGAGCTTCTATCGATTTAGTCATACTCTAAATGGTACACTTCCGGCCCATGATTTGCGCCATGTCAAAAGACAAAATTCCGTCCCCTGAGAAGCTCGAGTCCGCGGCTCTCTGTCTGGCCGTGCTTGATATCATATTCGGTGAGGGCGAGCCGGTTTTCTACTTCGAGCCCGGCTTCCAGAAAGAGGGAGTCAATGCCTCTTTCATGGACAATCGCGAAGGCGGTCAGTGGTCCTTGCGTGTCTCGAAGAACGGCTCGGTGCTCAAAGGAGTCCACCGGGACGCTTTCATGTATCCAGGCGGCGAGCCTCCTTTCAAGACCGAAATCAATCATGGTTTCAAGACTTATCCCGGGGTACTTGCAGGATTTCCGGAGAGCCTCGCTGATCTTTTACGCGATCCGGACCCTTTCGTCGATCTGACTTTCTGTGTCTGGTCCGGCTCCAGGACTTCGTCCTGGGAAAGCGGTGCTTTCTTCTATCCTGAGAATGTCGATGATCCTGATGCCTCGGAAGAGCTTCTCGAATTTCTGATCAATCCGGTGGACAGTTATATAGAGCTCTGCCGGGACATCTATGGAATCACCATCGAAGATCGCGAAGCCGTACAGGCTCTTGCCGGAGGAGTGATCCTTACCCCTTCCCTTCTCGAGCGTCTTCGTCCGGGCTGCAATCTGCTGTCTATCCGTCACCGACTCGAGCAGATAGGTTATCCATTTTCTTTCAAAGATCCTCAGAAAGATCCTCAGA
>JAGQHH010000706.1 GCA_020431945.1 Cyanobacteria bacterium HKST-UBA02
TTATGACCGCTTCGGTACCTCTCCACTAAGAGAAGCTAATTCTAGCAAAGAAGTCCCACCGGGCTCGGCGCCCGTTAAGGGGGGTTAAGCAAGTAGAAAAGAGCCGGGAGATTGAAAAAATCTCCCGGCACCATATCTGGTATCAACTCCACTATCGCGCTCTTGTTCTTTAACGCTCGGCGATACGGATCTTGTTTTCCACTTCAGCCTTCAAGGTGTCCACCACCTGCGGCATATCGATCCGACACTGACGCCTTACCAGGGGCTGCGGTATAAGAAAACCGCCATCAACACTGGTGGCATAAGTAGCGAGAGTAGTATTGCCGTTATCCAGGGGCTCGAGCTTCCAGAAACCTTTGACGTTCTTGAAAGCGCCGCTCACTCTGGTCCACTCCATATAGCGAGGAGCCTTCTCCTTGAGCCTGACGGTATAGGTGAAGGTGCCTACCGGTCCGCTGGGAGCGACGGTGTACTTGATAAGCTTGGTGGTTCCTTCATCCTTGACTACAGTGGCTTTCTTCATCTGGGGAAAGACCCGGTGAAGATTGTCGTGGTCGGAGATCACTTCCCAGACCCGGTCCGGGCGCGCCTTGACTACCATTTTCACGACTTGATATGTCTCGCCGTTGATCACCGACTCGCTGACCGGAACCGGGCTGCTTGGATTGCCCATGGAGCCTTTGGCATAAACCATCTCGCCGCTCTGCATCGATAACGATGCCAGAAGCGCCAGGGACAGACAACTCAGAGACTTTTTAAACTGGGATTTTTTCACGGATTCCTGCACTTTTTCGATCACTAACTGCCGCCTTTCCAGGGACCAGAATTCTGGCGATTTACGATCTTGGTGTCAAATACAATACTGCCGTTGAGATAATTGTCAAATTATGACCACCGATAAATTAGCATAGAGAGCCGAAGAAACAACCAGGAAAGTTCGATCGTTATCCTCGGGCTTTGCTGATGACAACCACCCCTTTCGAGGCAAGGGAGAGATCCTAACCTCTATTGACTACCGGAACAACCTAGATTGTTCTAACAACCCGATTGATATACGACGCATAAGCGGCAGATAACGGGCTCGAGGCAGATGTCAAGAAAAGCATTACTGATTTACAATCCGACAGCCGGGACGGCTCTCGCCCCGGAGCTCTGGCTCGGCCGCGTAGTCCATCGCCTCAACAGCTCGATAGTCGATCAGACTGTGGTTATCGCCACTACCCCGACAATGAAGAGCGAAGACCTTCTTGGCGAATTGAGCCAGGATACCGAGCTTCTGATAGCAGCCGGTGGGGACGGAACCGTCCGCATGGCAATGGAAGCTGCCGCCCGCAGCGAATTCGACCCCGCCGTGGGGATCATCCCGGCCGGCACCGGCAACCAGCTGGCACGCAACCTCGGTATCTACGACGACAATCTGATCAGCATAGATCCCCTGGAGAAACCGATTAAAGCCCTTCTGAGGGGCGATCGCCTGCGCATGGACCTGGGCATCATGAACGGTCATTATTTCGCCGTGGCAGCCGGAGCAGGACCGATGAGCGATGCCATAGTCACTCCGGAGCAAACCGACAAGATGAACTGGAAGATGCTTGCTTATGCATCGTCCCTGGTCCAGACCCTGACCAGGGCGCCGGTCCTGTTCAATATCGTCGCCGACGGCGAGTCCTTCAAAGTGGCGGCCTCCGGGCTTTTTGTCACCAATATCGCCGATTTCGGGGTGGGGTCCCTTTCCGAGACCGCCAAGCTCAATGACGGGCTCCTGGACCTCTGCATCCTGGCACCGGAAGAATTCCAGGACTACCTCGAGCAGGGATTCGCCTTTGCTGGCGCCTTCTTCGGCGAGGAAGCCCCTTACTACATAAAGAAAGTGAAAAGCATAGATGTCAGTGTCCTGCCTGTAAGTCGGCGCCAGTCCGTAGTGGAGACCACCTGGCGGAAGATGAAAGGAGCTTTCGGAGTCCACGACAAGCCTCCCCTCACGATGCACGACGAGGTCACCGCCATGATCGACGGTGATGCTTGCGGCACAACCCCCATGCATATCGAGGTCGCTCCGGGCGCTGTGACTATCCTTGCCCTTCCCGGGCGACGAGCAGCTAACTCTAAAGTGTGATAAATCGACCCGCTTAGCCGGGTATAATGTTAAAGCTCACTTAATATTCACTTGCGCCACTCATCAATGAAAGTTTGCAGCAACAGCAGGAAAATTACCATGAACATACGGACCAACCTCAGGGACAGGCGGGGAAATATGCTGATCCTGATCACAGCCGTGATAGTAGGCATCATCATCGCCATGCTTTTGTTCGGGCTCGGCTATATGCGCCTGATCGGAACCAACAACGAACAACGCACCGCCATCGAGGCTGCCGCCCTGGCGGCTGCCCGGGACTGCAGTCGTATAGTCATCCCGACCGCCGAATGCGGCTGGGTATCGCTCTCGGATTATGTTCCGAACGGAACAGCCACAAACGCACCAGACGGATTTCCCCTTCCGGTGCGAAGCATCAATACATTGATCGGCACAGCCAGGCTCGATCTGATCATCGCCGACAAGCTCAATCAAGACATCATGCGCAATATGGCTCGCATCGATATGGTTGACGCCCTCAGCGCCAAAGACCAGCTCGTCACGGCCCTCAATGATGCCCTCACTCCCTCCGGCATGGGCCAGGACAAGGACGGGAACCCGGTCAGACCTTACCAGAGCGCCCTGGCCGCTTATCAGAGCAACCAGATAAGAATGACCGGCGGAGACGGCTCATCTGCTTATGTGGCTGGCTCTCTGCAACTTTCCCTGGGCAGCCTCACATCCGGCACCGTTACAGCGATTCCGATTCCGCAGCCAACAGGTCAGGCTCCTGTCGCTGCCAATCAAAAGATAGGCAATTTCTACAAATCCTATATAAACATTCCCTACACTGCTAAAGGCGTAAAAA
>JAGQHH010000707.1 GCA_020431945.1 Cyanobacteria bacterium HKST-UBA02
CGACTCGGTATTGATATAGTTCGAATTGATCGCCTGTAACTCGAACTTCTTCTTGCCGTCTTTGCTGGTATTCTTTGAACCGGCAAACGCCGGTACAGTAAGCACCTGGGCAAGCATCAGAAGAAGAGCTAGATAAACGAGTCTTTTTATATTCATATCTGGGCAGTCCGTTTTGAACAGAACAGGTTATTAAATACCTCTTATGTTAATGTACTCCATTTCTCTAAAAAGTAAATTCGCATTTTCCCCATGAAGCCCCAGAGGACCAGATGAAAGAAGCCACTCCAGCCCAACTTCCGCGAACCGCCGGAGGAATTATCGACAGTCATGCCCATGTCGTCACCGAATACTTCAAAGAAGACCAGGAAGAGGTCATAGACCGGGCCTTCGCCTCCGGTGTCTGTCAAATGGTCAACCCTGCAGTGACAGTAGCCGATTTCGAAGAGCTGAAAGACCTGACCAAACGCTACGCCAATCTCTATATCGCCGTCGGTCAACATCCTCATGAAGCGAAAGACTGGTCTGAAGCACTGGCCGGCAAGCTCCGCGACAGCCTCAAGGAAGAAAAAGTAGTAGCCGTAGGCGAATGCGGACTCGACTTTTACTACAACCACAGCAACAGAGAACAGCAGCTAAAAGCATTTCGCGAGCAAGTCCAGATTGCCAGAGACTGCCAGAAGCCGGTAATTGTCCATTGCCGCGATGCCTGGCAAGAGGCAATAGAGATTCTGAAAGAAGAAAAAGACGAACGTCTCAAAGGTGTTTTCCACTGTTTCACGGGCTCTCCGTCGATCATGCCCCTTGTAGAGGAACTAGACTTCTATGTCTCATTCTCAGGTATTGTCACTTTTCAAAATGCCAGGGATATACAAGCCTGTGCTCCCCTTGTCCGACAAGACAGGATGCTGGTAGAAACCGACTGCCCCTTCCTGGCACCGCAAAAGATGAGAGGTAAGCGCAATGAGCCCTCCTATGTCTGGTGGGTAGCAGAAAAGCTCGCTGAGTTGCGAGGAGAACCCCTGGCCCAGATAGCCGACCATTGCGCGGCCAATGCCCGGCGCCTCTTCGATCTACCTGACCTTTCACTTTGAGAAGTTCAACCGATATCGGTTGAACTTCCAAATCAACAGATAAGCCAACCTCTTATGTGGCAGCCGCTATTTCAAGCGCTGCTTACACTTGGCAATCAAGACACTACTCTTCTTGGCAAAGCGAGATGATCCTGGAATATGCTCCAGAGCAGATATTGCCTTCTTATAATCCCTCTTGTTTGCATAATCGCTACCAAGTCGGAAATAAGAGTCGTTCATTCGCTCTCTCAGGTCATTTGAAAGAGACTTCTTCGCCTCGAGTCCCTTCAATATCTGGATGCAACCATCGTAGTTACCGCTTTCGAAAAGCGAGATAGCGATACGAGCATCGTTCCAGTTTGTATATGCCTGACCGACATAGATCACCGAGAGTATGGTAACGGCAATGTAGACTGCCGACTTTATCTCGGTCATGCCGAATGAGAACTTCTTTTTCTTTTTGACCGAAGACATTTCGGAAGTAGCG
The DNA here is from genome assembly GCA_020431945.1 of Cyanobacteria bacterium HKST-UBA02. The sequence continues at coordinate 1,558 of JAGQHH010000707.1, forward strand.
CGCGACCAATCGTAGGCTTCGTTGAGAAGCGAGTTTCCGCCAGCGCGAGCCGAATCGTTGAGCGTCCATTCACCGCCCCCGGGTTTGTTGGAGAGCGACAGATTGGAGGAGCCGGAGCCTGTGAAAGGAATCCAGTCTTCGGCAGGATTATCTTCGGCATCCATGAGAATCCGCCGTCCCCGGCAGACCGCCTCGATTTCGTGCCAGAATTCCTCGGCACTCTGATGTCTGTCTTCGGGGTTCTTGTTGAGTGCTTTGATGATGATATTACTCAGTCCGGGCGGGAATGTGACATCCGGCATCATTGCCCCTATGGATGGTGCTTCCTTGTTGACATGCATGAGCATGAGCGCCATGAGATCATCCGCTGCGAAAGGTCTCTGACCTGTCAGTACTTCGAAGAAGACTACGCCGAGGGAATAGATGTCGGAGCGGGCATCGACTTCGGCTCCTTTGCATTGCTCCGGGCTCATATATGCCGGGCTTCCGCAAACCTTTCCTTCCAGAGTGAGCGAAGCCGATGAGCCGCCGGCTTCTCCCCACATTTTTGCGACACCGAAATCGACTACTCGAACGCCGTTGTGCTTGATCAGATTCTCGCTGTCTACAGGCAGCTTGACGTCGACTTCTTGAAGGACGATGTTGTCGGGTTTCAGGTCCCTGTGTATGACTCGATTCTTGTGTGCTTCGGCGATTCCTTCGAGAACTTGCTCGAAGAGAGGCAGTGCTTCTTTGACGGTGAGCTGGCCTCTTTGCCTGAGGAGTTCGGCGAGGGTCATACCATCGAGAAACTCGGTAACGATATAAGGCTGCCCATCGGGCATAAGACCGAAGTCATAGAGGTGGATGATATTGGTGTGGTGAAGGCAGCTCACAGCTTTGGCCTCACGATGGAAACGCTTCACCGAATCCTCTTTGGAGCCGAGGAACTGGTGGAGCATTTTGACAGCCATCTCGCGGCCGGTGGATTCCTGGATCGCCTTGTAAACGACCGCCATGGAGCCTTTTCCCACGTGACAGAGGATCCTGTATTTGTCCCCTACGAGTTCACCGATGAGCTTATCATTGCCCACAGGAACGAGTTTGCTTCCGTCGTTGGGGCAGCTGTCATTTTCTTCCGAAAAGTGAATATTGCACTCGAGGCAAAGCTTCATATTCTTGTTTCCTGGCGCGACGCCTAACGACGCTTTTTGCGCCTCTTCGAAGACGACTTCTTGGATGGTTTTGTCTCTTTGGAGAACTTCTTGATGAGAGACTTGGCCTCGTCATACCTGTCCGAGTACTCGGGAATCAATTTGAGAATCTCTACAGCTTCGTCTCGAGCATCGTGCTCGCCTTTCCATGTAGCCAGGGCAATATAGCCTTTGTCGAGGCGCTCGCCGAGCATTGGAGAAAGTTCCATCTTGTCGTTATAGCGCTCAAGCACATCCACGGCTTTGCTGATCTGCCCCTGGTTGTAGAACTTGTCGAACTCGGCGGCAATTTCTTTGTCCCGGGCAGCGACGTCCTCGCCTTTGCCGCCTCCGGAGGGAATCATGGACGTGACACCGGAAAGAAGCTCGGGAAGCTTGCCGAACCAGTTCTGAGTAAAGCCGAAATAACCGACTCCGCCGATCACCAGCAATGCCAGGACCGGTGTTTTGAGGTCGAATCCCAGTCCGCGTCCCTGCCGGCTCCGGAGATTCTTGCCGCGAGAGCGGCCGGCTTCAGCTTCCGCCATGGCAGCCAGGCGATTGTTGCTGATGTTCTCCAGATCCGCAGGCGAAAAACCACCGGCTTGCTGAGAGTACTGGGAGTAATCCTCCTCGGGCTGCTGTTTTTTTTTT
>JAGQHH010000708.1 GCA_020431945.1 Cyanobacteria bacterium HKST-UBA02
GATCCACGGGTTCCCGAACCAGCCGCTGGGGTCGGTTCCCGGCCCATGGTCGCCGGCTGCCTCCAAGCGCCTCAGAGCCCGTCCGTTGGGGTCGAGCGAACCGCCGTCGGCAAACATGCCTTCAGAGCGCTGCCCCGGAAGGGCGCCGGAAGGACCATCGGCTCCGGAGCCCCGGCCGGACGACTCGGCGCTTTCCGCGCGGGCGGGGTCCACCGTGGGTTCCAGGAGCCAGCCGTCGGGCTCGATCTCGACCTGGGTGCGCCCATTGGAGGCGACATGTCCGCCGTCTTCGCCGCCGGGAAGCTTCTGGGACCGTCCGTTCGGGTCAGCCGCCAGGCCGTCGTCGCCGAAACTGGCAGCAGCTTGCCCCTCGGGATCCACCGAGGCTCGATAGTCCGCAAGAACCGGCGCTGCGGTGGCGGTGATGAGGAGAAGAGTCGCGCCAAGAACCGGAAGGCGGTTCTGCATGCTCGGGATCTCCCTTCGAAGAGCCATCACCAACCCCCGCCAGGGAGGCTTCGGGGCTCGTCCGGAAGAGATACGAATCCGCCGAAGGAAAGATTGACTGAAGAACGCTTCTCGCTGTCTTGGCAGTTCTGGGGTCGATCAACTGCTCGTTGAAAGGCTACCGCGCTCCCGAAATGCGACATCGCGCCCGGGCTCTTGGGCTGATTCCCCGAAGATCATGGGGCTCTTCGTGGCCGCTCGGTCGCGAAACAACCTGCCTCTCTGGTGTTCAGTCGGCGGCCGAGGGGGCCACCTGCCGGTACGCTGGGTCGGCGTGTTGCCGATGCAGCGGGCAGGATGGGTGCAACGGGCAATATTTCAAGGGTTTTGGTCTCAAGATAAGAATACGTGGCGATCAGCGCTGTTGCCGAGGTGGGGACAGGGCGACAAGGTGTGCCCTGATGTGCCGCCGTTGCTCCTTCCAGAGATTGACATCTTCTTGGTTACGCTCATATCATTTGCGAATCGAATACTTTCAGGAAGGGGATTTGCCGGAGGATGGCTGCCGGGTCTCGCGCTGGCAGATTGCGAGAGGGTGTGTTCGATGCCGACAATCGACAGAAGGAGGGGTGCCCCGTGAGGCAGTGGTTCTACATCGAGCGAGGTGAACAGCAGGGACCTATTCCGGAGGATCGCATCGTCGAGATGTTTCGGTCAGGTCGGCTCAGCCCCGAGACACTTGTCTGGGAAGAAGGGCTGCAAGAGTGGACGGCTGCTCGCGATATCGAAGGCCTTGTGCCCATCTCTTTGTCGGCCCCGCCGAGTCTTCCTGTTGTGCCCCCGCCCGTAACAGGGTCCGATCCTTCAGCTGCTAGAGGCCCGATGTTCCTCTATGTGTCTATTGGACGGCTCATCTTCATGTCCAGCATCTCGCTTGGGCTTTACGAAGCGTACTGGATCTACAAGAATTGGAAATATGTCAAGGAGCGCGACGGGCTCAAGATTCGGCCGTTCTGGCGAGGCTTCTTTGGGATATTTTTCATCCAGGGAATCCTGAGGAGGATTCGGGATGACGAGGAGGCCGGATCGCTGGAGAAGGCGACATTCTCGGCAGATCCACTGGCGGCGGGTTGGATCATTCTGATGCTACTGGGCAGTGTCTTGGGGAGGGTCGAGAATGCCGAGCTCAATCTGCTCGGGTTCGTAGTCTCTTTCCCTTCATTTCTCTTTTTCGTTCCCGTGCAGAAATATGTCAACAGGGTGAATGCCAGGCTCAGTCCACGGCCGGATTACACGCCGTGGACAACAGGGCACATCGTTTGCCTTGTGTTCGGCATCATTTTATGGCTCCTGATCCTGGCAGGAATCATGCTGCCTGAAGGGTCGTGAAGTGTGACCGGAGCATCGAGTCGCGAGCCTCGGATTCCGGTGTTTGGTGTCCCGGCTCGAGCCGTCTATGATGCTCATCCTCCTCCGGTCAACGACACCTGACAGCGATCAGGGCACTAGATCTCACGCCGTTTCAGCTTTGGGGCCGGCTTCTCCAGTGCGGGATCTGGTTGTGCGCTTGGAGGATTCGTGTCGCCGGGCGGATCCTGAGCTCGTGAATCCCGCCGGCTGTACAAGTTCCGTATTTCCCCGACACCCGGTGCTCGAGCGGTGTGG
>JAGQHH010000709.1 GCA_020431945.1 Cyanobacteria bacterium HKST-UBA02
TCAGCGGATGGGTTTGCTTCAACCGGCATTCGAATATTTCGGTCAGGCAGTGAATCTTTTCGACGAGCAGAGAGCTACTGTCAGAGCCGACGATCTCAAGACGAGTTTCGCCAACCGGGGCGAGGACCTCTACAAAGACGTGGTGAAAGTCTGCATGTCCCTGGGGCGCCGGGTGGAAGCCCTGGAATATGTCGGGCGGGCCAAGTCCCGGGCATTGCTCGATCTACTGAGCAATTCGCCGATTGATATAAGCGTGCTGGCGGACTCCGGCGACGAGGGGCTCAAAGAGCTTATCGAGAAGGAGAAAGCCCTGCGCGGTCAGATCGATCATTTCGAGCGGGTGATCTGGCAGGGTCCTTCATCCGGTGACTCGGCCGGATCACGCGGTGCCGTATACAGTGGCACCGACGCCAGCAAGATCTATGGTGAGTGGCGCGAGGTGGTCAACCAGCTCAAACGGCTCCATCCGAATTATGCAAGCCTGGTAAGCGCATCTACCCTCGATTTCGAGGAGATCAAAGGGCTCTGGAACGAGTCGGACGGACTGTTGCCGAAAGACGCTGCTATCTTAGAATTCTTCTTCACCGACGAGTATGTGATGGCGGCGGCTGTCTGGAATTCGGCGTCGGAGCCGGCGGTCAATCTGATCGCCGATGAGAGCGAGCGCGAAGAGCTGATGATCGACATCGAGACCTTGCTGGAGATGTCTTCCACCGAAGGCTGGGAAGTACCGACCAGCCTCTGCGGGCGTATCTACGACAAGCTCGTGCGTCCGGTTCTGGATGCCATGCCCGGCGGCATCGATCGTCTGATCATCATTCCGCATGGCAGTCTTTTCCATCTTCCCTTCGCTGCTCTCCATGACGGCAAGAGCTACTTGTGCCAGCGTTTCGCCCTGAGCTACCTGCCCTCGGTGACACTGATACCGGTGCTGCGCCAGACCGGCTCCAATGCCCGGGAAGCCGAGAACATCAGCTATCTGGTCTCGGCGATCAGCGACTACTCCGCCACCCGTAAGGACGGGCTGGTCTTCAGCTCCACTCTCCGCTCCTCCGCCGGTCTCGACGACCTGAGCTATACCATGGAAGAAGGGAAGTCGGTGCTGGAGGTGGGCGAGCATGCTTCGACCGAAGCACGGCTGGTTCTCAACAGCGAGGTGAAGAGCGTCTTTCCGAAGATCTTCGGCGACTATTCGGTGGTCCATTTTGCCGGGCACGCCATCTTCAATCCGGACGAGCCCATGGCATCAGGTCTGGTGCTCGATGACGGCACCGTCCTTACCGCCGCCTCGATTCTCGAGCGCCGCTCTTTGCAGACCAGCCGGGGCAGGCTCCTGGTGCTGTCGGCCTGCCAGACCGGTGTCAACGCCGTCACGCCCGGGGGCGAGATCCTGGGGCTGGCGCGAGCCCTAATTTATGCCGGTATGCCCAACCTCGTTCTCACGCTGTGGGAGGTGGCGGACCGATCGACTTCCAATATCATGCAGGACTTCCACAAAGGCTGGCAAGCCGGCAAGACCACCATCGCTCAGGCCCTGCGCCAGGCGCAGAACGCCGCCATCGAAACCGGGCAGCCGATTCATGCCTGGGCTCCCTTCATCCATTTCGGGATTGATTAGCAATTAGATAGACCGGAGATGCGCTTCGAAATCCGGGCAGAACCTTTGTTCGACTCTTCAAGTCAGCGAGCGTCGGCTTCTGGCTCGGATTCGGCGGGCTCTGATTTTTCGTCTTTGTCGGTCCGGTCGTTTTTGTCTGATTTGTCTGACTTGTCTGATCGGGCCGACCGGTCGCTGTCCGGCGCCAGTTGCATATTGTTGAGGCGGTAGACCCGCGGGGAAAGCGGGTGATCGCGATAGTGGAAGTCGCGTCTCACTTGATTGCGGAACTTCTCGTCATTGGTGAAATCATAAGACCAGGCAATCAGGAAATCGCGGTTCGGAATCGCTATAAAGCAGGGGTGGCCAAGCTCTTGCTCGATGCGGGAGCGTACCTGGGGCAGCAGGATGCGGGCGGCAGCGTAACCGTCGGTGATGGCAATGGTGAGATATTTTCCTCTGGCGCCTCTACCGTTTGGCCGGGCACAATCAAGCTTGAGGCTGTCGCACTGGCTCTTGAGATTCTCATAAGCGGCATCGGCGACCTGCTTGCGCTCGACACCCCATTTCTTGAGATGGTCGGCGGTCACATACTGGAAGGTGTCTTCGGAGTCGATGACGAATCCTTCCAGGAGCGACTTCGAAAAGGCTAGAGGGCGAAAGACCAGCCTGGCACTGCCGGCTTCGCCCCGGGTGTATTCCACCGGGAAGATCTGCGGGCGCAGGCGTTTTCGCACTTCGTTCCAGTCGGCGGGGACATTCTGGGCTTCCGGGGCGAGAGTGGCGATGCTTTTCAGATAACGCTTGATCTCGGTGTCTGCCTCCCGGGGACCGAAATTGGCTTTCACCACCTTATACAGGTTTTCCAGGGAAAGATGACCTTCGTCCTTGATCCGCAAAACAAGGGGCGTATCGGATTGCTGAGCCTTGAGCTCCGGGAAGCTCTCGACGGCGATATCCAGGACGTGCTCGGTGAAAGCTTCCGGGGTGTCAAGGCGCTCGGGCTTTTCTTTAGTTTCGCGGGAATCTCTGGACTCGTGGGCGCCGCCCTTGCCGAAACCGGTCCCGACATAGCCCACGGCGATGCCCACAGCCAGGACCAGAGAGAGTCCGGCAGCGACCAGGCGTCGCCCGGAGCCGCGTTTCTCTTGCGGCTGCTCGTAGGTTATCTGAATCTTCCTGACTGGATCCATTTTTCTTTATGCCGGAATTCTTATGCCGGAAATATCCTCAGCTGGCGATGTTGCCAACACCGAATAGAGATTCTACTACTGTTTGGCAAAAGGTGTTCTACCGGCGGTTTAAGTTATACACAAATGGCTGGATCCCTTTAGGCATCATCCTTTAGATCGCTTTAGCCATCATGATGTCCGGCTTGCCCGGGCCGTTGGCGTCCGGGACCAGACCGACCACGACAAAACCCAGTTTGCGGTAGAACTCCAGGGGGTGCCTGCTTTTCGCTTTCAGGTCGCGGATATGGCGCCAGGGCTCGTCGAAGAGGTTTGTCGAGGATGCCGATGTGAGGTCGTTTTCGTCATCGGTGCCCAGATAGATAGTGCGGCCGCCCCGGTCGCGAACCCTCTCGACGAGGTCCGCCACCAGTGCCGAGCCCAGCCCCCGGCCCTGGAGCGAAGGCTTGACGCACATCGGGTGCAGCTCGTAGACCCTGCCGCGATACTGGCTGGTGGCGCCGATGAAGCCCAGGACCTGACCGTGCTCGTCTACGGCTGACCGGCAGATTTTGCCCGGCTCCAGGCACTCGAGCACTTCCTGGCGGGCGGACTCGAGGCTGGGCCAGGCGTCGGGCCAGTCCTGCCGGAAGCTCTCATATAAGATCGAGGCAGCCTGCTCGATGCCCTCGTCACCGGTGAGGGCAAGATCGACGATACTAAATGCAGTGTCAGTCATTTTTTCGCCCCTGAGTTTTTCGCCTCTGAATTCGAGTCTGCTGAGTCGGTTTTGTCAGCCATATCTGCCCTGTCTGGCTATATGTTCGGCATATGCGCGGGGCATGCTGCGAACTGTCTCCGGAACAAGATCCGGTGCCCGTCGTCCTCTGAGAAAGACTGCGCAAAACCGTCAAAGAAGTTATAGTATCTTAGATTCGATTCCGAGGGTATCGCGATGAAATTGAGATTCGAAGGCATACTCGCCGCCGCCACTCTTGCCGTTCTGGCGACCACCAGCGCCGCCTGGGCGCAGCAGCCCCAGGGACCAGGAGAGGGTGAAGATCCGGTCTCCATCTACAAAGAAGCCGGGATCAACGCCGACCAGGAAGGTCAGATCCGCAAACTGGCGCGGGAATTCGAGTCGGCTCAGCGGGTTCGGAGCAAGACTGTCTACGGCTATCTGCGCGAGATGAGCGAGATTCAGCTCGAGCCGGACCCGGCGGAAGAGAAGGTTCTTGCCAAGCAGAAGGACATCAACGACATCACCGCCACCATGGCGAACGAGCGCGTCAAGCTGATGCTCAAGATCCGCGCCATTCTGACGCCGGAGCAGAAGCAGCGTCTGGTCAAGCTGATCAAGGAGAAAGCCGAGGCCGCCGCCCGTGCCCGGGAGGGCGCCCGCTCGATGCAATAGCAGGTTCGGTTTGTCTCGTGCACAATCCGGCTACCTCATGCATAATGAGGTAATGAAGCATTTGCCCACCGGCGCCACAGTAGCATCGAGACTCATAAGGACCCTCCTTTTCGTCGCGGTTCAGCTTGCCGCCGGGGCGGGGCTTGTCTGGCTCTATCTCCAGATCAAGAAATTCACCTGGATTCCCTTAATCGGCGCCTACCTCAATCAGCTGGTGATTTTGCTGGCGGTGATGTATCTGCTCATGTGGCTTTCGGTGTACTGGTCCTATCAAGATTTCCGCTTCGTGAGCGACCTGCACAATGCCTGCCAGAAGTTCCGGGAGGGGCGCTTTCAAGAAGCGGTCGATTTCGCCACCATGGCCCACGAGCGCAAGAAGCGCCAGGGTCTGCCCCATGTCGTCCGGGCGCGGGCTTATGCCGCTCTGGGCTCGGTTCTTCTGGCCGAGCGCGACTTCGACCTGGCCCGGGGGCTCGGTCTGGAGCCCGATCACTTTGTGATTTGATTTAGATATTCGAGGTATAGAGTGTGAGCTTCAAGCCCTTTCATTCTGTTGATCGCTTCTGGCTAGAGAGGCGCGTTCCAGTCTTGCTGGCAATTCTATTCGTGTTTCTGTCCGGCGCGGAAGCGAGCCGAGCATCTTCAGGCAGCGAGAAAGCCCTGCCGGTCTACCAGGGGATGAACGCTTTCTACAAGAGGCTGGGCAGCGCTTCACTGAAGGCCTCGTTTAAGCATGCGGAGTCCCAGAAGCCTGTCGATGTGATTCTGGCGATGAAGCGCCCTGATTGTTTTTCGCTTATGACTAATGACAAATCCTGGGGATGTGCTGCCAGCGATGGGAGCCACCTGGTTTGTTTCACCCCCGAGGGCAACTCCTATAGCATCAGAAAGGCCCCGACCCGGCTCAATGAGATTTTTAAGACTCAAGATTTCGGCTCAGTGGTGATCTTGTGCGCCAACTGGTCGATCGATGATTTGCTGGTCGGACAAAATCCTTCCTGGGTGGGAGACGGCAGCAAGACTAAGGCAACTTATCTGGGTGTCGAGGTGATTCGTAAGCGTAAATGCCACCACATAAGTTTTGACGAGGCATCGATTGCTGCAAAGACCAGAGAATTCTGGATCGATGCCGGGAAGGACCCATGGCTGCTGAGAGAGCGCTACGGACCCATAGTGGTCGACTACAGCAATGAGAAGAAGAATCCGGCGCTCGATTCCGCTGCGTTTTCCTACACTCCTCCTGCCGGATCGAGAAAAGTTCCAGAGGAAACCCTGATGAATGAGATAATTCGCGCCAGAATGCCCGGCAAGGCTCGCTGAAGTCGCTTGATTCTTGTGGTAAGAACTTGCTTAAAAACTTGTGATAGAACCCGCTGTAGAGCTCAGGGGGCGGGCACGAAAGAGACGTAATAGATGGTGGCGAAATTTTCGCTGAAGTCCACACGGGAGACGGAGCCGGTGGGGATGGCGATGCGCCAGAAGTTGCGGACCGGGGCGCCGAGGGCTTCGATGAGTATGGCGCGGATGACGCCTGCGTGGGTGACCAGGGCGATGGACTTGCCTTCGTGCTCGGCGATCACTTCTTTGAGCCGGCGGTTGATGCGGGTGCACAGATCGACGATGGACTCGCCGCCGGGGGGCGCGTTGACGATGGGGTCGGCGACCCACTGCTTGTAGATTTCGGGGTCGTTCTTCTTGATGTCGAGATAGGTCCGGCCTTCCCAGTCGCCGACGCTCCATTCGTCGAGCTCGTGCAGGGGCGTGTTTTGCATTCCTGTTGCTTTCTCGATCAAGCTTGCGGTGGAGCGCACCCGGAAAGCGGAGCTGGAAAGAAGGATGTCGGGGCTCTCGCTCTTCAGCCAGGTGCCGATGTTTTGCGACTGAGCCATGCCCTTCTCGGTGAGCTCGACTTCGGGATCGTTATAGAGCTTGCCCTGCTCCGTGGGCTCGGTGTGGCCGTGGCGGATCAGGTAGATGCTGGTGATGGTTTCTGGCGGATGGAGTTCTTCGCTCAAGGTCAGTCCCCGTCGGGCGCGCTGCAGGCGGAGCTCAGAAGAAACTCTGCGCCCCGGGGCTTTTGTAACCCGTAGACGCCGCAGATGTCCAGCAGTTTTTCCACCTGGGATGACCTGAGGGGCTGGACGCCGCCTAGCATGTGGGCGACGAGCATGGTTTGGGCGTAATGCTCCAACGTTTCCATTTTGTAATACGCGTCCCAGATGTCATTGCCGATGGTGAGCGCCCCGTGGTGATCGAGAACCACGGCGTCGTGATCGCGAACGATAGCGGCGATGGAGTCGGAGAGCTCGCCGGTGCTCGGTGTTGCATACGGTGCCACGGGAATGCGACCGAGGGTGCAAACCACCTCGGGCAGGACGCATTTGTCGAGCTTCATGCCGGCTACGGTGAAACCAACGGCGGTGGTGGGGTGCGCGTGCACCACGGCGGCTGCGTCGGGACGATTTTTGTAAGCGGTCAGGTGAATGGCGATTTCGGTGGAGGGCTTGCGGCTGGACTGGGAAGTGGGCTTGCCTTCGAGGTCGGTGATGATCAGGTCCGAGGGCTCGATTCGGGCTTTGCAGGTGCCGGAGGGTGTTGTCAGGATATGCTCCTTATCGAGCTTGATGCTGAAATTGCCCTCCATGCCGCATATGTAGCCGCGCTGGTAGCAGAGGCGGGCTACTTCGATGAGGTCTTTGCGGGCTTTTTCTTCGGTTTCTCTTGAATACACCTTGCCAATCTCCGTTTATTAGAAGTTTCATATCAAAAGTGAATAAACGTTTAGATCTGTCAATTATATATATTCTGAGCATTCCGGGGATTTTCTAGATATTCTTGGCTTCGCCTAATTTTGTATTTGTCAAGCATGGTGTAGAATCCCCTCGTTCCTTATTTTGTGGCGTTTGCCACAGTGTTATGCGTCTCGCGAGAGTCTTCGAATCGGAAGACACGGGAACCAGCGGGAGTTCTGAGACTTTTCTCGAATCTTCCAGGCTCGCGAAGTACAGCTAGAACGAGGTCCCTATGCGTTGTCCCGAGTGCACACAGAGAAATTCTGTAGCGGCTCGAAGCTGCAAGTTTTGCGGTAAGAAATTCGAAAAGAAAACGAAGGCGCTTCCGATCAAGATAATCGGCGCCCTTCTCGGAGTCGGTCTCCTGGTCGGTGTGGCATCTGCCGTGGTGCCGCGCTTCGGCGGCCAGCAGGAGAACCTCAAGGCTCTGGCAGACAAGATATCTTTCGGCCCCAAGTCCGCCGAAGAAGCCCAGAAGATGAAAGTGGAGCTGGACGCCGCTCTGCTCGATTTTCTCAAGCGGAACGGCTCTCTGCCTTCCGCCGATCTCCTCACCAAATTGCAGAGCAAATTGCCGACTTCTATATTCGAGGTCCTGGTCTTCGACCTGCCCCGGGGCATGAAGCTGGTGGAAGTGGACTGCGTATTGCAGCCCTCGGACTACCTGGTGGTCGCCGACAAGCAGGGTCCCAAGGTGACCCAGCTCTACGGGCTCGACGTCTTCGATGACGCTGTCCTCATCCGTGGTGCCTCGGACGCATCGCTGGTGATGCTCGGTCACACTAACGTCGATATCAAGAAAAATCCCAATGTCAAAGTAATCTCGCTCCTGCCCAATGGCAACATATCGGACCGTACATCCAAGGTGGTCCCGCCGGTGAAGGGCACGGGCACCGCTGCTTTCGAGAGCAACAAGCAAGACATCAAGCTCGACCGGCAACTCGTGGAGACAGCGCTCGGAGAAGAGCTCTTCAAGGGCGATTTGAAATTCGCCGAGAGTCCCTTTAAAACAGTCCTGCGCTGGAAAGGCGGCAAGTACGCTACGGAGTATTCCCTGGGAAGCAGCCAGTTTGCCGCACTGTATGCAGTGGCGACCAGTCTGACCGACCCTTCGCAGAAAGAGCAGTTCGGTCTCTATTTAAATGATCCTGCCAAAGAATTTTTGAAATCCGTGACCGACAATCCGGTGGCTTCGCCTCCCGGTTTTGTCATCGCCAAGATTGACGAGTCCAAAGCCGCGGCAAGCTCCGGGCGCCGCCGCCGGCGCAGCCCTAGCCGGTCTTCCGACCAGGTCACCTACTCGCTGGCATCCGGCAAGCGGACCTTCAGCGTGACGGTGCGTGGTGGCAACGGACAGCGCTGGACCGTGGCGAATATCGAAGAGACCGCGCCGGAACAGCCCACCGATAGCGTGGCGACCCAGTCGGCACCGGTGGTCGAGACTCCGGTGCCCGGCATCGAAAGCAAGATCGTCGAGAAGCAGCCCAGCCGCGAAGACCGTCGAGCCGAAGAGCGCAGAGCCGCCGAGGAAGCCCGGAAACAGGCTGCCAAAGCCGAGGAAGCAGCGCGGATTGCCGAGAAGAAACAGGCTGAGAAAGAGCGTAAAGAAGCCGAGCGGAAGAAGACCGCTTCTTCGTCGGGCGGCGGCGAGATGGCAACCACTCCCAAGCGCGTGACCATGCGCCGGGGACCGGGGCACAGATATGGCAAGGTCCTGGTGACCAGCCGCGGCGAGCGTGTGAAAGTGCTTGGCAAGGAGAACGGCTGGTACAAGATCTCGGTGAACGGCAAGCAGGGCTATGTTTACGGCTCGTATGTCAGGATGGACTCGGGCAGCAGCGCTGTGGCCGAGACGCCCTCGCGGGAGGAGAGCCGGAAGGCGTCGGCATCGTCATCGAGCAAATCGAGCGAGAAGACCGCCAGTACCAGCTCTTCGAAGAAGGACAAGAACAAGGTCAAGATGGCGAACGGCAAAGCCAGCAAGAACGCTGATGTTGCGGTGGAAGAGCCCGATTTCGTCCCCTGACGCCCCGTCCGTGCTATATTTGAACCTCAACGGGACGTGGCGCAGCTTGGTAGCGCGGCTGCTTTGGGAGCAGTAGGTCGCAGGTTC
>JAGQHH010000710.1 GCA_020431945.1 Cyanobacteria bacterium HKST-UBA02
CTCATCCGAACAGAAGCCCGGGCCTACCTATCGTGGAGTAAGCAAATGACTGTCACCACAGAAAGCCGTAAAGGGCTTGCTGCTACTCATGAGGTTTTGAACCAGGTGCCGCCTCTGGTGGACACCAATATTTTTTCCGCTGACCCGACTCTGGTAGCGGCTGTTCATCGGTATGGCGCCTCCTGGGCCCATGATCGACTCGTTTCTTTCGGTGCCAGGCTCGGCAGTGCCGAGGTCCTCGAATGGGCTGAGCAAGCCAATCGCTTTCCTCCCCAGATCAAGACCCATGACCGCACCGGTCACCGCATCGACGAGGTCGAGTTCCATCCTGCTTATCACAAGCTGATGGCGCTTTCCTGCGAGTACGGCGTGCACAATCTTCCCTGGGCCAATCCCGGTCCGGGAGCTCATGTCGCTCGTGCTGCCATGATGTTCATGGCATACCAGACCGAAGCCGGGCATTGCTGCCCGATTTCCATGACCTACTCGGTGGTGCCGGCTCTCAGCCGTCAGGCGGACCTCTTCGCAAGGTGGGAGCCCCTCATCGCCGGCAATGGTTATGAAGGTCGTTTGATGCCGGCGAATCTCAAGCCCGGTGTCATCTTCGGTATGGGAATGACCGAGAAGCAGGGTGGCTCAGACGTTCGAGCCAACAGCACCGTGGCGGAGCCTGTCGGTTCCGGCGGACCAGGTCAGGCATACGAGCTCACCGGTCACAAATGGTTCTGCTCGGCGCCGATGTCCGATGCTTTCCTCGTTCTCGCTCAGGCGAAAGGCGGGGTCTCCTGCTTCCTGGTGCCGCGCTTTCTGCCGGACGGCAGCCGCAACGTTTTTCAAGTGCAGCGGCTCAAAGACAAGCTCGGCAACAAATCGAACGCCAGCTCGGAGGTCGAATTCCGCGGCACCACCGGTTATCTGGTGGGTAAGGAAGGTCGTGGAGTGCCCACCATCATCGAGATGGTCAACCACACGCGTCTGGACTGTGCCATCGGCTCGGCGGCCCTCATGAGGCAGGCCACTGTTCAGGCTGTGCACCACGCGCGCCACCGCAAAGCCTTCGGCAAGCTGCTCGTCGATCAGCCGCTGATGATCAATGTTCTCGCCGACCTGAGCCTGGAGTCCCAGGCGGCGGAGCTGCTCATGATGCGTCTGGCTCATTCCTACGATCTCGCTTCCGAAAGCGCATTCGAGGAGTCTTTCCGCCGCATCGCCAGCGCCGTCAGCAAGTACTGGCTCTGCAAGCGAGCTCCCATGCATGTTGCCGAGGCACTCGAATGTCTGGGCGGCAACGGTTATGTCGAAGAATCGATGATGCCTCGCCTCCTGCGTGAGAGTCCCCTCAATTCAATCTGGGAAGGCTCGGGCAATGTCATCTGTCTCGATGTCATCCGCGCTCTGGCCAAGGAGCCTGATACTCTCGACGCCATCGGCACCGAGCTCGAAAGCGCTCGCGGCAAGAACCGGACCTACGACCGTTATGTTGCCAGCGTCATGAAGGCTCTGCGCGAGATGCAGGCAAGCCTCGGTCGTGGTGAAGCTGCGGTCATGAAGTCGCAGCTCACCGCCCGCCGTCTGGTGGAGCGCACCGGCCTCGCCCTGCAAGCCTGCCAGATGATCAAGTTCGCAGAGCCGGCCTCGGCCAGCGCTTTCATCAGCTCGCGGCTGGGCACTCAGCACGGCTATACCTTCGGTACCCTGAGCGCCAACCCGTCTCCGCGCGGTCTCCTGGAAGCCTACATGGGAACCGGGAAATAGGGTACGGGAGAATAACAAGCAAGTGGTTTGCCCGGACCACCAGCAGGCCGGTCTGGAATCTCAAACCGTCTGGAATCTCAAACGAGACTGCGGCAAGGGAGCAAACTTCGCTCCCTTGCCGTCTTTCTTTTTCTGATTGTTACTATATAACAGCATAAAATGTCTTTTTGCACGACCGGCTATTCTCAGATCCTGGCGTCAAGTCCTTTTACCCGAGCGAAACTGAGCTAGATTGATAAAGAACTCCAGCAGTCGGTCGAGAAGGAATTAGGGATGCATGCAGTATTCGATCACAAGGGCTTCTACCCTCAACTTGATCAGGACTTCAGGAAGTCGCGATCTCTTATCCTCATTCAGAGTCCGTTTTTGACGAATCGACGAATAAATTCTCTTCGCTCCCTTCTCTCCGACTGCGTGGAAAGAGGCGTTCGAGTTTGCGCATTTGTGCGCCCAATAGATTCTCGCTTTGGCAGTGAAATCGAGTACATGGATAGATGCAATTCTCTCGATCTCGGCATAAGCAATCTGAACTCTATTGGTGTTCATGTCAATCTACGCCCGGCTATTCATGAGAAGCTTGTGGTCATCGACGAGAGTATCTTCTGGGAGGGTAGCTTGAATCCCCTCAGTTACCGTGATTCGAGCGAGCGCATGAATCGCTGGGTTGAGACAGGTAAAGTGCACCAGGCCGTAGCGAAGCACGGTCTGCAGACTTGCTCCGAATGCAGCCGTTTGGCTGGTGGTGGAAGCGTCCGATCGGTATTCGGGGTTCTGATCTCGAAAAGGAGAAAGATGCTTGAAATGAGTCAGAGGGAGGTTGCCCGGCGGGCTCGTGTTACTCAATCGATCGTGTCGAGGATTGAGCAAGGAATGCTTGATTGTCGATTGAGTACAATCGAACGGTTGTGCCGGGTACTCGAGATGGACTGCCGACTCCTGCCATCTTTTCTAATTCCTGCGACCGACCGGTGCATTCATGAGTCAATGGTCCCTCAAATTGATTTCTCAAACGATATCAAATCGGCTCATGATATCTTTTGAGAAATAATTTTCGGTGGTTTTTGATT